>NZ_VWUO01000038.1:0-3635 GCF_008631595.1 Pantoea sp. F_5 | reverse complement strand
TTTGCCTGCGCGCCCGTGAGCGTGGTGTCGCGCCCGCTGGTCAGGCTGAGCTGACTGCCCGCGTCCAGCGTGGTTTCGCTGTGCGTCAGCCCGTTGCCGTTTTCGCTGCCCTTCGCCGCGTTGACGCTCGCCGGCACGCTGATGCCGTAGCCGCCCGACCCTGCGCCGATGCCCGCCCCGGCGCTGCCACCTTTGCTGCTGTTCTTGCTGTCGGTGCTCTGCGTGTTCTGCGCCGACTGCAGCAGGATGTCACGCGCCGCAGCCAGGCTCAGGTCGCCGCCCGCCTTCAGCTGGCTGCCGGTGATGCTGATGTCGCCGCTCTGCGCCGTACCGTTTTTGCCGGTTGCCGTGACGGTCAGATTCCGGCCCGCCGTCAGCGTGCTGCCCTGCGACTGGCGGCTTTCAGTACGGGTTTCGCTTTTCGACGACTGGCTGCCGTACGAAGCGCTGACGCCGATGGTGTTGGTCCCGCCCGCTCCGCCGTTCTGCAGGCTGTCCCGCTCAGCCGCCTGCGCCGCCTGCACCCCGCTCAGTACCGCTTTGGTGTTCTGCAGCGCGCTGACCCGCCCGTCGCCCGACTTCCTGGCCTGCTGCGCGGTGCTCACCGCCGTGTTGAGCGCGCTGCCCGCCGTGCCTGACAGGGCGATGCTCAGACCGCTCTGCTTCGTCTCGGTTTTCTCGGTGCGCGTCCGCTGGTCATAGCCCGGGTCGATGCTTACGCTGTCGCCCGTCAGGTTCAGGTCTTTCCCCGCCACCAGGTCCGCGCCGCCGGCGTGCAGACGGTTGCCCGCCGTAATGTTTACGCTGCCCTGGCTGCTGCCGACGGTGCTGACGCTCTGGCTCTGGGTGGTGCCCTTCTCATCGATTTCATGGCGGGTCGACTGTTTGCCGACGGTGAAACCGATGCCGCCGCTGCTCAGCAGGCCGCTCTTTTTCTTTTCCTCCAGCTGATAGTGGCTGTCGGTCTCGGTTGCCGCGCCGATCTCCACGTCGCGCCCGGCGATGGGCTTTACGACCGGGCAGAAGATCGAGGTGCTCAGCGGACCGGGACAGTTGATCATCCGGCTGGCTGAGGAGTGATCGGCAGGTAAAACGATTCCGGCGCGATTGGGCCGGGATCTTCTTTTACCCCTTACAACGACTGAGTGCCAGCCTTAAGCCTGCTCCGATTTCGGCTGGGGAACTGTCTGCTGATAAAATAACATCTTCAATACCATCACCTTTTTCCCTTCCCCATCCTTCCAGTTTTTCATGGCGAGTGGGAGAGATAGTAATCACGCCATTAACACAGTGAATACCGCAGTTTTTCATGTTCTTGAAGAGTGATTTTTTAGATTTATAGCCATATTTTTCCATCAACCTCGCTATCCAGGCAGCGTATTGCTCCTTGCCTTTTTCAAGGTCGAAGAAAGCCACCCGGTCTTCCAGTACATTCAATGTACGGCTGTCAGACAATGCTTGTAATATTGTCCCTCCAATATCATGCTCACTGGCATCTGGCGGTAATAAGTGGGATGGGAAAAGAGGATCTGCTGTAACCATACCTAATCCAGATTGAGTTTCAATCAGCAAAAATTCATTGGTGCAGTAGCAGCTAGCCCAATAGTCCTGATCTTCATTAAAGTCCATCATTTCACCTGAGTTACTGTCACTTTGACGCCCTGAGTTTTACCATATTCGATGGCCCGGTTTATTTCTGTCCACTGGGTTTTAGTCGTATTAGCAGGAACAGAGAGTTGTATCTCTCGGTTAGAGATCATAGAAGTATTAATTGTCTTTCTGGAAAGAGTATATCTTTTCAAATTTAGCAGCGGCATCAATATTCCCCTTAATTGAACTGTAGACCTGATTAGGGTTAGCCAGCTTCGCCATCGTCTGCGTATCCATTGATTTCGCACTTACGGCTGTTTTGGTCGTTCCGTCATAGTAATCAAAGGTTTTAAAGTTTGGTGGCAAACGGGCATCAGCAGGTAAAGATTTACCAACGTAATCCTCCCACGGTATACCCTGCTTCATATTACCCTGGCCCCATTTCATGCCCACTTCTGCGGCGCTGACGGTAGCTGATGCCGTATTGCGGCTCATAAACGAGATAGCCGCTTTTGTAACATCCTTTACAAGCAATCCGCTGGAGACCAGCATGGCCTGATTTTCCGGATCAGACACGAACACAGCATACTTCGTCCACTCAGGGCTATTTGTATCGATCTTCGCCAGATCCTGACCGCTCCACTGCTGGACGTAAGCTTTGGCTTCTTCGCTGGTCATTACATCCACGCCGGGAAGATTACCGATCCAGCCGGGACGCTCTGCCATGTCATAACCGCCCTGAGCAACTTCCTTATCAACTATCTGAACTTCCAGCGGATTGTCTTCCAGCTTCTGTACGACTTCTGCGCTCTGGTGGTCGCTGACCTGCTTCCATTTATCAATTACGGCCTGGCAGTCACCCCCGGATTTCCGGCAGTCTGACAGCTCTTTGTCGAACGCAAGGGACTGCGTCGCACTCAAATAATTATTCTCAACCGCATTCTTACCCGCCTGCGCGCCCGCCACCGCATCCGCCGTGCTGTCACCAGCGACGCCGCCCGCAAGGCCCGCCGCTAATGTCCCCAGCGCGCTGATCGTCTGCTTCTCCGTTTCCGTCAGCTCGCTGATCGCTTTACCCGGATACAGCTGGTTCATCACCAGCTTCGCCATCACCTCACCGCTGACCCCACCCGCTGCGCCCGCCAGCGCTGAGTTACCTGATGCGTAAGACGTTACTGCACCAACAACCGCATGCGCCATTGCCTGCGCTTCCGGGTTGCCTTCCGTCAGCTTATGTATCTGCTCAGCCAGATACGGACTAGCCGCACCGCTTATCGCCTGCGCCACGTTCCCGCCCGACAGGCCCTGCACCGCCGCCGTCACCGCGCTGATACCCTGCTGAAGGGCCGAACCCGTGCCGAACGGCCTCATCGCCGTGTCGTAAGCCTGCTTCGCTATCTCATCTGACGTCGGGTTCAGCTTCCCTTTTCCGGCCAGCTCTTCCCTGGCCGCCGCCAGCGCTGCCGGGTCCTGCTGTGCCTGCATGCCCGCTATCTGGCCCTGCGTCCGCGCGATATCCCCCGCCTGCGCCCCGATTTCGCCTATCAGCTGCGCCGCCTTCAGCCGGTTCTGCTCCTTCTCCTTATCGAAGATGACGTCCAGCCCCGGATTCGCGTTAGCCACGTCGCGGCTGAGGTCCGCCACGTCCTGAGCCTGTTTTTCCTTATCGCGGATAACGATAGTGCCTTCGCTCACCGCCGACTTCGTGGTGCTCTCCGCGCTGCCGCTGCCGTTCAGCCCTGCCAGCATCCCGTTCGCCATGTTCCCGGCGAAGTTTCCGCCGATGCCGCCGCCGGTGCTCATGCCCGCACTCTGATGCTCAACCTTATAGTCCGCGTGGTTCTCAATGTCGCTGAAGCCCAGCGTGCCGGTGTCAAGCCGGTTCAGGCTGGCATCTGCCGTACTGGCGATTACCGCACCGTTCAGCTGCGTGTGCTCACCCACCGTCACGTCAAAGCCGCCCTGACCCGCAAATATCCCGGTCTGCTCCGTCACGCTCTGCCAGTTGCTGTGCATCCTGTCCCGGCTCACGTTCACGTTCGCCG
>NZ_VWUO01000037.1:0-5063 GCF_008631595.1 Pantoea sp. F_5 | reverse complement strand
GCACTTCCATCTCAACCAGTTCCAGCAGCTCTTCATCATCAACCATGTCGCACTTGTTCAGGAACACGATGATGTAAGGAACGCCAACCTGACGACCCAGCAGGATGTGCTCACGGGTCTGTGGCATCGGGCCATCAGTCGCAGCAACAACCAGGATCGCGCCGTCCATCTGCGCAGCACCGGTGATCATGTTTTTCACATAGTCGGCGTGGCCTGGGCAGTCAACATGAGCGTAGTGACGTGAAGCAGTCTCATACTCAACGTGTGCGGTGTTGATGGTGATACCGCGGGCTTTTTCTTCAGGGGTGCTGTCGATCTGGTCGAATGCACGCGCCTGGCCGCCGTTGGTTTTTGCCAGTACGGTAGTGATAGCTGCAGTCAGGGTGGTTTTACCGTGGTCAACGTGACCGATGGTGCCCACGTTTACGTGCAGTTTGTTACGTTGAAATTGCTCTTTAGCCATCGCTAGTCCCTCTAAGACACGGATATATCAATGATATCATCACATTAACCAGGCAATGCCTGACTGCAAGGAAGTTACAGAGAAAATCAGGAGGGAGATTAAAGGAAGTGGTGCTGATACCCAGAGTCGAACTGGGGACCTCACCCTTACCAAGGGTGCGCTCTACCAACTGAGCCATATCAGCACATCTGGAGCGGGCAGCGGGAATCGAACCCGCATCATCAGCTTGGAAGGCTGAGGTAATAGCCATTATACGATGCCCGCATCCTGGAACTCGGCTACCTGTTCTTTCTGTAGCTTGCAGATAACAGTGAATGCTTCTCTGCTATCTACTGTCTGCCAGCGAAGCTGACCGACGTTGACTTCGCTAACGCTCAGTCTGAATTCAGGGTGATAAGTGACTCACCTGACAGATAAACAGGTCGTTTATCTGTACTCAACCGCGAGGCTGAGATGGTGGTGGGAGAAGGATTCGAACCTTCGAAGTCTGTGACGGCAGATTTACAGTCTGCTCCCTTTGGCCGCTCGGGAATCCCACCTACTTGATTGGTGCCGGCTACCGGAATCGAACTGGTGACCTACTGATTACAAGTCAGTTGCTCTACCAACTGAGCTAAGCCGGCATCAAGTGGAGCGCATTCTAGGAAGGTCGGGCCCTGGATGCAACTAAAAAATCGCATATTTTTTTCTATCGCTTACTATTTGTGCAAATCATCGCATTTTAACGTTTTTATGCAGATTATTTGTGCAATCTGGCTCAGTTTTCACGACTTTACTCTGGCTGTGCTGCGCCTCTGCCCCTCTCTTTGCAATGCCTGCCCCCAGCGTTCTCGATTCGATTATTTCGCTTATTCCTGAAAAAAGATCCCGGCCAGGCGCTGACTGTCGGTTTTTTCGTCACACAAGACCGATTTTTCCATGAAGACGACATCCCTTTTCTACAACAGCACCCGGCAGAATCATCTGGATGGCGTGCTTATTGATGGGATGTCGCATTTGCTTCATTACGGGGCTTAATGCGTTGCTCTGCCACCGGAACAGGTTAACAAGGCTGTTACGGACTGAAAACGGGAAAAAGCCTGGGACGGATTTATAACGTCATTGTCTGTTATAAAGTCGTTAATGGCTTGGCTAATGGCGCGTTTTGTGGCTATACCGACGAAAGCGAGATCACAGTTATCTTTTTACTTCTGTTAAAAGCCATACTGGTGATACCCTCCAGCCCATTGTTCTCACTGATAAACCAGCGATTCGTGATTCAAATTACCTGCGTTGTCCTGCTTATCGGATAACACGCCGGTGATAGCAATGAATTTGCGGTCAGATGCATGCTTATGGATAAAACGACTCCCCTGACAACGCCCTACTTAGAATTCACTCGTGAGCAGTGGGCGGCATTACGTGATTCCGTTCCTATGACGCTATCAGAGGAAGAGATTGCGCAGCTGAAAGGCATCAACGAGGACCTTTCTCTGGAAGAGGTGGCAGAAATTTATCTGCCTCTCTCGCGCCTGCTTAATTTCTATATCAGTTCAAATGTGCGTCGGCAGGCTGTACTGGAGCAGTTTCTGGGCACTAATGGGCAGAAGATCCCTTACATCATCAGTATTGCGGGTAGCGTTGCCGTCGGTAAAAGCACGACAGCACGTGTATTGCAGGCATTGCTCAGCCGCTGGCCTGAACATCGGAAAGTGGAATTAATTACCACGGATGGCTTCCTGCATCCTAATGCCGTGCTCAAAGAGCGTGGCTTAATGAAGAAGAAAGGATTCCCGCAATCCTACGATATGCACCGGCTGGTCAATTTCGTCTCTGATTTAAAGTCAGGTGCCAGTCAGGTTACCGCTCCGGTCTATTCGCATCTGATTTACGACGTTATCCCTGATGGCGATAAAGTCATACAGCAGCCGGATATTGTGATTCTTGAGGGGCTCAACGTCTTACAGAGCGGTATGGACTATCCCCATGACCCCCATCACGTCTTTGTTTCTGACTTCGTCGATTTTTCAATCTATGTCGATGCAGAAGAAGATCTTCTGCAAAGCTGGTACATCAATCGTTTCCTGAAATTCCGCCAGGGTGCCTTTACCGATCCCGACTCCTACTTCCATCACTATGCCCAGCTCTCCGAGGCGGAGGCCGTTGAGATAGCGGGTAACCTGTGGAAAGAGATTAACTGGCTCAATCTGCAGGAAAATATTCTGCCGACTCGAGAGAGAGCCAGCCTGATTATGACGAAAAGCGGCGATCACGCTGTCGATAAAGTCCGCCTGCGTAAATAACGCCAGTGATAAAAAAGCCTGCATTCATGCAGGCTTTTTTTATTCAGACGGGACGTAACGATATCTCTCCGCCAACCCATGCCTTTATTTCGCCATCCTGTTCCAGTAACAGCCCACCCTGGCTGTCAACACCGCGCGCAATACCGTGCACTTCGCGTTCACCGATGAGCAACTTAACAGGCCGGTTAATGAAGTTGTCCAGCGCGGCCCAGCGTGTCACAAAGGGCGCTAACCCCTCCTGCTCAAAGAGTGGCAGTGCCTTGCGCAGACGATTAATCAGACGAGCCGCCAGCTCGTTGCGATTCACCATTACTCCGGCTTCCTGCAGGTTGATCCAGCCCTGATTAATCTGGGAGGCATCAGCGGTGCGCATTGCCAGATTGATACCTGCACCGATCACAATCTGCGCAGCATCGCCCGTTTTCCCTGTCAGTTCAACCAGGATACCGGCTAGTTTGCGATCGTTAAGATAGATGTCATTAGGCCATTTTACCCTGACCTCATCTGCGCCAAGTGAGCGTAATGTCTCCGCCATGATGATACCGATGACCAGGCTGAGCCCCATTGCCGCTGCGGGGCCCTGTTCCAGTCGCCAGTACATCGACATATAGAGGTTAGCGCCAAATGGAGAGAACCACTGACGGCCCCGGCGTCCCCGACCCGCCTGCTGATATTCAGCAATACAGGCAGCACCAGATGGCATGTCATGCATGCGCTCCAGCAGGTACTGGTTCGTTGAGTCAATCACCGGTATCACCGAGACATTGCCCTGCTCAACCTGCGAGAGAATCGCCTGCTCATCCAGTAGCTGGATTGGCGCAGGCAAGCTGTAGCCTTTACCGGTGACGGTATAGACATCAAGTCCCCAGCTTTTCAGTGTCTGGATATGCTTGTTGATGGCAGCCCGGCTCATTCCCAGCGTCTCACCCAACTGCTCGCCAGAGTGAAACTCACCGTCAGACAAAATATCGACCAGCTTTAACGGGACATTGTGGTCTTTCATGCGATCACCTCGACGGCATTGCATTCACCCTGTGCCTGAATAAACCGAACTTCAGGCTCAAGCCAGACATCAAACTTCTCCCCTACCCGGGCGCGTACCGCTCTGGCCAGCGCCACGATGTCGGCAGGCAGGGCATTGTCAGCATTGATTAGCACCAGAGCCTGCTGCTGATGAACGGCTGCGCCCCCGATGCGATAGCCTTTAAGCTGGCACTGATCGATCAGCCAGCCCGCTGCCAGCTTCGTTTCTCCCTCTGGCATCAGATAGTGCGGCATGGCGGGGAACCGGGCCAGCAGAGCGCTGCACTGCGCCTGCGTCACCACCGGATTTTTAAAAAAGCTGCCGACATTTCCGGTGACTTTCGGATCCGGTAATTTGCTCTGCCGCATCTGGCACACTGCGTGATAGACATCCCAGGCATTGGCTGTCACCGGGTTAAGCGTTTTCAGATCGCCATAGGTTAATACCGGCTGCCATTGCTTAGGCAGGATCATCCCGACGGCGACGATGACATAGCCTGACTGGTAGTGATGTTTAAAAATGCTGTCACGATAGCCAAACTCACAGGCTTCACGGTCGAGGCGTTCTGTCTCACCACTGTGCAGATTAAGCACATCCACGTATTCGCAGACATCTTTTAATTCCACACCATAGGCACCAATATTCTGAATCGGTGCAGAACCCGTCATGCCTGGGATCAATGCCAGGTTTTCCAGGCCGGTAATCCCTTTTTCCAGCGTACTCTTAACCAGCTGATGCCAGTTCTCACCTGCCCCGACATGCAACTTCCAGCACTCAAATTCATCCCGAATTTTGATACCTTTAATGCGATTCAGCACCACGGTACCGGCAAAATTCTCCAAAAAGAGGACATTGCTGCCTTCACCGAGCACAAGGAAAGGCGTTTGATCCTGCTGGCTGGCCTGCCATGCAGCCAGAATGGCGGCAGGCGTCTCAGCGACGATGCGTTTTTGTGTATGTACTTCAAGCCCAAGTGTGTTGTCGGCTTTTAAGGAGGGATGCTGGCTGGACATTTGACGGCCTTAACTGAGTTATCTGGCCGTAGTTTACCGTATCAGAGAGGGGTTCTCAGGCAGTTTTCGGAGATTATGGTGCGGTTTTTACGATCTGCAGACGTAAAAAAGCCCCGCACTTTCGTGCGGGGCTTCTCTACTTATATGATGCCTAGCAGTTCCCTACTCTCGCATGGGGAGGCCCCACACTACCATCGGCGCTACGGCGTTTCACTTCTGAGTTCGGCATGGGGTCAGGTGGGACCACCGCGCTAAAGCCGCCAGGCAAATCTTGGTGCACG
>NZ_VWUO01000036.1:0-7436 GCF_008631595.1 Pantoea sp. F_5 | reverse complement strand
AATAAACAGGAGCTTTTCGCCTGGCTCTCTGACTGTGACTTTGTACAGACCGATATCACGCATAAAGAAGGGTTCGCAGCCGTTCGCCTTGCCACTTATGATTTGATTAACACCGGCATCACGACCGTCATGGACTGGAACCATACCTTCTCAGAAGGACAGGCTTACGGCGGGCTTGAGGCGCTGCAGCAGTCGGGGCTGCGTTATGTGTATGGTTTTTACCCACATAACAACAAAGATTTCGACAGCAACGCGTTTAAAATAAAAGAACGGATCGATAAAGACCCTCTCGGAACGTTTGAGATATCCGGGCATCCCGCCAACTTTCTTCAGGATTCGATGGCTAATTCCGTTCAGATGTCCCGGATAATGAACGTTCCTTTAAACGTCCATTATGCCGAAAGCGCTCAGGATAAAAAGCATGAGCAGAAAAGGGTCATGACTGAAACCGGGGCCTTCTCACGTCCTCTGGTACTGAATCATGTTATTCACGTCGATGACGACGATATAAAACAAATGGCAGATTCCCGTGCCCGGCTGACTCACAATCCGCTGAGTAACATGCGGCTGGCCAGTGGCATCATGCCGCTGGGAAAACTGCACAGTGCAGGCCTGACCATTGGCCTGGGACTTGATGGCGGCACCAATGATAACGCCGACTTTTTCAGCCTGATGAAAACCGCTGTCGGTCTGCAGCGTGCCCAGCACGAATCGCCGGATGTTTATCCGAACTACAGTGAGGTCCTGCTGATGGCGACCAGTGAAGGGGCAAAAGTCCTGGGACTGGAGGACATTACCGGTACGCTTGAAAAAGGGAAATCTGCTGACCTGATCATCATTAATCCACAGTCACCCAATATGGCGGTTAATTTTGATGGGGTGACACAGATACCCCTGAACGCTGAACCGGCCAATGTTGAGACGGTCATGGTTCACGGACGTATACTTAAGGAAGACGGAAAATTAATTTACACGGACGAGAGTTTAAAAGACCTGATTAACACGAACAGCAGGACTGTTCAGCGTTTTATGTCGCGTAAAACGGTTAAACAGGTTCAGGAGTTAAAAGGATTTCAGTCTGCTCCATAGGTTTGCTTTTGAGCCTCCGCTGCTAGCCGGAGGCTCATCGCTTACATGCAGCAGCATTTCCTGAAAAAAGAGTTCACTAGGACTTTTCCGGCCAGGGAAGCACTGTAAAGCACGTAACGCATAGTAATGATGCTGATGGCCGCTGATAGGATAAACAGCTCAGGACTCGGGAAGGTCTGGTTCACGGGCCAGGGAACGGACAATACCTGGCAGATGAAATGCGAAATGCTGTCGCCCCGCTATACGGGGTCAGTTTGGATATCGAAAATTATTGTACGTTAAGGTTATTTTTTGACCTTTCGGCTTTGGCTGGTCGCAGCCGACGAAACATACCGGAAGCCGGTATTCGGTTGCTTTTTCAGGTATAATCGCCTGTCAGATTGATGTGCTCCCAGCCCAACGGCGAAAAATGCGACAACAGTTGCTTGTTCATCTTCAGCCCCTTACGCTTCAGGGGATCGATAGCTCTTTCCATATAGACGGTATTCCACAGGGACACCTTCGTCATCAGCTGCCCTTTTCAGCGTCGGGTAGTATCACGATTGAACTGGAACAAACCCTGTGCCAGCTTCCACCCCGCCGTGCAGCCTGGATCCCTGCAGGAACAATTCATCGCGCCATGATGCGTGGTGTGCTGGCCTAACGTTCCCTCTACTTTTCAACCACGCTGCCGTTATTTCTACTGCCACTGCAAATAGTCGAGGTTAATCCCCTGTTTTTTGAAGTCATAGAACGTATGGCATTCTGGCCATGGGCAATGCCGGGAGAGCAACAGGCCAGTCTCATTTCCATTTTTTGCGAAGAAATAAGCGGTTATAAACAGTTTTCCATGGCCCATATCGTTCGGGTTAATCGCGCCATGGCGCACCAGAGCACAACACCCAGAACATGCTATTAATAATTTTATGATGCTCAGCCCATGGGCAGCCGGCTCGTCTTGTAGCGGGCTCGGGAAGCAATAAGGGTTTGATGATGGTCCATGCTTCATCGGGAAGGTCGTAGCGAGCCATGATTTAATATGTTCTCGAAACAGGTAGTTATTACTTTAACTCAGTCTACTGAGGGAAACAGCCTGCTATTCGGAACAGCTTTTAGCATGCCAACTCCAGCCGTCATTGAACCCAGAAAACGAAAAGACGAAGGCTGCCAACGTAACACCCCTGAATAGTTGGCAGCCACTGAGGCATGGTCAGCACGGGATAAACAGGAATTACCTCAAAGCGCTTTACAACATCACGAGACAGCATACAAACTTGAAAAAAACGCCCGGAATAATGGGCGTCACCGAATACCGATGTAATTACATGAAGTTTATACAGCTTCGTAATGAGGTCGCTCTCACGAAAGGAATTATGCGATGATTAAATGAAATATTAGTTAAACGAAATCATCTTGTTCAGGGGCACTATTGATTTTAGTCAATTTTATCTCCATTGATGACACCAGTGTAAAAACGCAAGAATAAACGCGTATTTTTAGTGGCGTTTTAATTCGGTTGATTATTTATCTTGTTAAATATGAGTACGTTTAAGTTAAATAAAAAAGAAGCAATCCTGATTGCGTCCGTCGTTATAGCTTATTGCGTCTTCATATGGTTTTTATTCGCCTGATACACGGATTACTGCTTCTCTTAAGGTGATGGTGTGAAAAGACTTCCAACCAAAGTATTGCTGGTCGGATGGTTTGGCCTTTACGTATTGGTCATGTATGGTATCTATTGCCAGATCTCAAATCTTCCCTGGTGATTTGACTCTAGGGCAAAACGCAATTTTTAAGGTATAACGGTCAGTGCTCAATCCTGGTACCATCAGGCAGGGTGCAGTATCCGGTTTTACCAAAAAGTCGTTTTTTATAAGACAGGGTTCCGCCCTGAAGATGGCAGTAACGATCTGCTGAACTTTTCTCCACAGGGCAAGAACTGCAGGCAGTCAGCACACCCAGACAGGCTGTCACGGTTAACCACTTCATATTTTTGCCTCAATTTATCAGGAGTAATACACAGTTAAATCAGTTATTGCGCAGTGACTTTCTCACCAGACGCGTACCATCACGGGTCAGTTTCAGTCCATCGGGCGAAACGGTATTTCTCCCCATGATCTTCACTATTGCCTTCTGTTCAACACTCCCGTCAGATATCAGCTGGCGGATGTTAGCGACCAGACCTTTGTTACTAATGGGACCAAATTCCCGGCAGATTTCTAATTCACTCATCGTCCGCGGATAAATACGAAAAAGATATTCGAGAATGCCCCACTGGGATTTGTCAGAAAAACTGGTTTTCATTGCCCCTCCATGTGAAATCACTTTTTTGCGGATTTTAAATCATTTGAAAGCAACAGTTAGTCAATGACGCACATTGAGAAGGCGAGCTTTGAGCATTGGCCGTGAAGGAATGTGATGAATGGATTGGCTATGATGGTGTGACCAGCGGGAATCGAACCCGCACATTGGCCTGGGGAGCTGAAGTAATGCCATTATACGATGGCCGCTTTATGGTGCCGATTACCGGAATTGAACGGATGACCTGCTGATTACGAATCAGCTGCTCTGCCATCTGAGCTAAATCGGCATGGTGGCCCTGCTGGATTTGAATCAGCAACCGGGCAATTATGAGTCGCACGCTTTGACCGCTGAGCTAAGGGGCCGGATGCTGCGGTGCCGGGTGCCTCCCGGTGAGTCGGCAAAGCCAGACCGACCCGCTTAGTATTCTGCACTTTCAGCTTAAGCCCCGCCGCATAGGGGGATTCACCGCAGCGAAGGAAGCATAGCGGCGGACGCTTCAACGCTATCTCAACAGGCTATTCAATTTTACCTGACGCGGAAAATAGAGCTACTGTTCCGCAAACTTTGACGTCGACTTCCCGAAAGTGAGCGTCAAGAGCTGCACGTAAGCCATCAGCCGAATCCTGCCAGTTATTAAATATCCCCTTCTTGTTATAAAGGCACATTAATTTTGTGCCAAATTTATTATGAGTAACCCCAGAGCCGAGTATGGTTGCTCCATATAGTGTACCATCAGCTTTCAACGCTGAAGCTGCGTTAGAAATCACAATTTCTTTGGTATTCATGCTTCCCGGTAAACAATGAAGCAGGTAGAACATGGATACTGAATCAAAGCTGTTATTCAGATCTGCGGGTAGTGGCATAAAAACATCGTGCTGAATGGATCGTACTGTGAACTGAGGAACAATGCGCTCGCTCGTAGATTTTAAACTGTTAGGATTAAGATCAAGTAGAGTGAAATTTTGCGGTTTCTTTGAAGTATGCGAGAGGTAAAATCCAGTTCCGACACCTATATCCATATGGTTCTCACCCATAAATTTTTGGAAGTGGTCCAAAAGAATTGGTCTGGTCCTGCACTGCCATGCATAGGTGTTAGAAATGTTCAGCACCCACCAGTCATAAATCTTCAGGGAAAGGGGAGTATAGACCTGGGCTCCCTTTTGGCTATCAAACTCCATAGTAAAGTTTCTCCTGTGTACTCTTATGGTTTGCAAAATTATTCGGCAGAAGCTATTACATATCCTTCACTCTCAAGCCTTAATCGGTTAAGGCATAAAAACTGCTCTCCATTACAACATCTTATGGCTTCATGATGAACTAAACCCTGGCGTATGAGTTCTTCGATATTTGCAAGCATCCTGAACTCGTCGACATCATCAAAGCAGCTCAGATACTGCCTGGTGGTCATTGGATGCGGGTGAAAAATGGATAATGCTCTGAGAATATCTCTCTGTAGTTTTACAGACAAAAGCTTGTTGCTCATTACTTAATGACCTCCAGAAAAGCCAATCTGATAAAAATGCATATAGCCCGTTGCCAGTTTTACGAAAGCAGGAACTACCACGATTGGTAATCAGCTGATTGCCGATGGCAAAACGGTACTGATCGTGACGGTAGCGGACCTGATAACGCAGCTCAGAGCGTCCTATGACGGCAGCATGTCTGAGGCGGCGTTTCTCGACGGTCTGTGTGACGTTGATTTGCTTGTCATCGATGAAGTTGGCGTTCTACGTGTCGCTGCGCCCGGTCGGGATACTGACGAACCTGAATCATGCGTCGCTGACGCAGCTGCTGGGTGAACGGGTGATGGACCGACTGAAAATGAACGACAGCACCTGGGTAAATTTTACCTGGGGAAGTTTCAGATCGCAGGTGCATACCCGCCTGCAGGGCAAAAATTCTTAGCCAACAGGAGAAACATACTTTGGGAAAACTTACGAAAATCACCGGCGCAGAGCTGGCAAAACTTATCCTCGGCAAAACGCTGACGGTGTCGGATATGCACGTGCTGCTGCGCAAAGCCCGTTCTGGCTACGATCCGGAAAGTCTCTGGGTGGCGCACAAAGTACTTAAAGGGTTACCCAGCTGCCGCATGTAAACATTACTCCGTGGCCGGCACCGTGCTTACTGTCTGCACAGTGTCAGCGATCGTTTTTATGAGCGATCTGTAGCGGTGAACCGGCGCACGGTGGCCAGAAAATCAAGGATGCCGATCCGCTTCAGTGAAGCCGAACTGGTATACATCACGCGGTATAACGAATTCGACCAGCTGCTGCGTGCAGCGCAGGCAACATATACATTTTATACAATAATTGAGGCAGTTGCGATACTCATCATCACTATAATAGTAAAACTAATAAAAATGTAACATTTGCTCTTTGTTAATATAAAGTAATAACAGGAATTTAATATGCGAGACCCCGGAAGGGTTTATCTTATGTTTATAATTTTGATTAGTCTGGGTGCTATAGTTACAGACGCAATCTTTAATTTTCAGTCAAAGGAGAAGAATGCCCAATGAAAGTAATGACTCACTTAGCAAATAGGTTTCCTTTATTAATTATAAAATTTTTAGTTACTTGGGCTTTACTTTTAGGCTGCTCAGCAAGTTCTTTTGCAAACACATCTGACGGGATAAAGACAGCATTGCTGCTCAATGAAAGATATAATAGAACTGATGAAAACTGTAACGGGAACCCAGCCTATTACTGTTCAGGTATTGTTGTTAGGGTTAATGAACAACCGGGTAAAATTGATACATGGACTCCGTATATAAGAGATAGCGATAATTTTCTACAATTTAGTTATATAAGAAAGGATATAGGAGTGAATTTATGGGCGAAAACATTTGGTATAATTTTAAAAGCAAGAGAAGATGATGAGTACAGTACGCGATGTTTTTTTCCAGTAAATGCAATGAGTGGGGAACGACTTAATAATGGGTGTGGAGAACCTATGTCAATTAAGAAGGCGAGGAATGAGGATGTTGATAATAGTACATGTAAAGAGCAGGGCGTTAATACCGCTGAAGAATGGGTCGCAAAATACAAAGAATTACCTCCACCAATAAATTCTGAAAAAGCATGCTCTTTTAGTAGTCATAATGCATCGACCTTTAATGCTGCTTTAAAGGCTTCCCTCCTTCTTGGGGAACGTGGAAATAACGAGCTAATAGTGAATACATCTCCGACATTCTGGAGTGCGACCGACCCTTCAAAAGATCACATTCAAGCTCTGTGGTATTATAAAGATAGTGAATGGTTGGATAGCGCACGCTTAGAACAACAAAAATATTTTGATACAACTGGGCTTTGGGTTCCAGTGATCTCAATCGATCCAACTAATGATAATGTATTTTCTTACTCGGAAGCAGATCAGAAAGTTAAGCCGTCCTCTCGGAAATAAGTTATGCGTTATGGGTCGAATGCTGCATGTTGAATAATAAGGTGGCGGATTGGTCGGTGATGTAATATTTGTGGTATTAAACAATCTGGTGTTACGCCGAGCTACTGATAAGATGTTAGATTTGATCACCGCGTACGCTTGAAGATTTCTGTCTTAGTCATTTGCCGAAAGTAGTAAATGAAAAGCCTCACGTGAATATAAATCAATTTGATGCATTCTCATATTACGACAACATAGATGCGGCCTTTTAGACGCCGAAAGTGATATCCGCATCCGAACCGGCCACACGGAGGTTATTGTATTCATGGATTACGAACCTAAGTAAGAGCAACCGGCGGGGAGCATTCCCCGCCACCTCTTTATTGCCAACTTAAAACCACGTCCTATGGACGTGGTTATCGCCTCGGTTCTGGCTCTGCCTGTAAAGACCTGCCCATGTCAAACTCCTCATCTGTTGTCCCCACAACTGATAAGGAAATTCAACATGAGCAGGTTTCAAAAAGCTTCCCACGTGCTGTGGCATTGTCAATACCATATAGTCTGGACGCCAAAGTGTCGCTTCAGGATATTAAAAGGAAATGTTGGTAAAGAGGTTTATCGGCAAATCTGGATTTTAAGCGAACAGCTTAAAATCCAGATAGTTGAGTTAAATGTGCAGT
>NZ_VWUO01000035.1:0-9308 GCF_008631595.1 Pantoea sp. F_5 | reverse complement strand
AATAAACAGGAGCTTTTCGCCTGGCTCTCTGACTGTGACTTTGTACAGACCGATATCACGCATAAAGAAGGGTTCGCAGCCGTTCGCCTTGCCACTTATGATTTGATTAACACCGGCATCACGACCGGCATGGACTGGAACCATACCTTCTCAGAAGGGCGGGCTTACGGCGGGCTTGAGGCGCTGCAGCAGTCGGGGCTGCGTTACGTTTATGGTTTTACCCCCATAACAACAAAGATTTCGACAGCAACGCGTTAAAATAAAAGAACGGATCGATAAAGAACCTCTCGGAACGTTTGAGATATCCGGCCCGGGCTTCTGCAATTCTTTACTATATGACCTGCCTTTTTTATGGGGCGCTCTCCAGTGCCTGGCTGCAAGAACCAAACTTTTCCTCCATTTTTATAATCAATATTGCCGGAAGGGGAAGTGAGTGTAATTTTGTCTGGGTGCTTTTTTTTTCAGTGTTTAATATGTCCGTGTTATATACTTAAATAATTACCAAACAAAAGTGAATTTTCCTGAGTTTTCTTTTCTGGAAAGCGCCTCCTGTTATGTTTGAAATTATCTATAATGTCCTTATTTATCAGTAGCTTATCATAAGTGTGGCAGTGCAAAAAGCCAGGTGATATATAGGTATTAATCGATCGGCTCTTAATTATTCCGTGTTCTGCATATGGAGCGGTATTGACGTAAATATACTTCCGACCGATAATGCCTGCCGCAGGATGCGACCAAACCTACTATTAACCTTTTTCCGGAAAGATGTGGATTTTAAAACGGCCAGAGGTGCATGATTATCACGCCGGCATCCCGGAAGTCACTCCTGAGTGTGCTGGCGAGGTACTGTTTTGGCCATATTAATTTGATAGGGAAATTTTTTAAGAAAGTAATCAGTTATTATTTGAGATGGGTATTGTTATGGTAAATAGAAAAGTTGTAAGTGTTTTGTTGGCTGGCATTTCAATGATAGGTTTTGTCGATCAGGTATCAGCAAGTATGTGGGGTGCTATGAATGCCGCTCTCGGCATCACTTGTCCTGATTCGAAATTTACGATTCCTGTCACTCAAAATAGTGACAATAAAATTATCTGGAATATGGATTCCAGCCTCACCTCACGAGACAGGTGCTATGCCAAGGTCAATAGCATGTATTCTAATAAATATTCTTCTGAGTGGAACGATGCCACGGCAGAATGCTCTCACATGTGGGATGAGCAGGTGGCCAAAGTCGCCCGTACTAATGCTGAAGTTAGTGAAGCATATCCTAATTGCAGCAACATTTCTAATTATATTTCAGAACAAACAGGTGACCGTTACTAACATATTAAATATATTATCTTACGCATTTAATCGCGAGAGTTAAACGTCCCGTCTGCTGACTAACAGTGGCTGCCACTGTTAGTCAGCGTTCTTTTGAAAGAACATCTATTTATGCGTATTTTAAATAAAAAAATTATTTTTGCTGTAACTGGAATTTTTTTCTTTGCTTTGTTTCTGGTGCGGGTCAAACATAATTTCCCTGAAACTATTTATCATACAGTGACCATCAGTCGCTCCATGTTTAAACAGGAAATTCTTGTCGCAGGCAAACTTGAAGCAAAAGAAAAAGTTGATGTCGGGGCCCAGGTAAGTGGTCAGTTAAAATCCATCAATGTTAATATCGGTGAGCATGTAATAAAGAATCAGCTTTTGGCGATAATCGACCCCGAGCAAGCCGAAAATCAAATCAAGGCGCAGGAGGCTTCCCTGGCGGCTCTATTTGCTCAGCGCCGTCAGGCTCTGGCAACGCTTAAATTATGCCAGAGTAGACTTGCCCGTCAGCGGCAGTTGATCAGGACACATTCGATTTCCCAGGAAGACTTCGAGTCAGCTGTCACCGACTTTACCGTGGCGCAGGAACAGGTGAATACCGTAGATGCCCAGATACAAAACCAGAAAGCCCTGAATGCTGCAGCTAAAACCAGCCTGAGCTTCACACATATTGCGTCTCCCATTGAAGGTGTGGTTACGGCAATTCAGGCCGCTGAAGGACAAACGCTGGTCGCCACTCAGCAGGCCCCTACTCTCATGACAGTTTCAAACTTAAAGATAATGTTAGTCCGGGCTCAGGTTTCTGAGGCCGATATTATACGTCTCAGGACTGGTCTTAGAGCCTGGTTTACAGTTCTGGGGGATACTGAAACGCGTTATGAGGGGAAGCTGAAAGCTATTCTTCCAACCCCGGAAACTGTCAGTAATGCCACCTTTTATGACGTATTGTTCGAAGTACCTAACCCGGATGGCGTTCTCCGCCTGGGGATGACTGCTCAGATCCATATTGAACTCAGACAAGACCAGAATGTACTGACCATTCCGCTAAACGCGTTAGAGGAGAGGACTTCTGATGGAAGTTATCAAGTCAGTCTTTTGCGTGACGGTAAGGCTGTCAGGACAAATGTGACGATTGGTGTGCAAAATGATACGGATGCGGAAGTTATCCGGGGCATCACGGATGGAGATGAAGTAATTGTGAGTAGCTTACCGGACAGGGGAAACCAATGATGCCGCTCATCGAACTCAAAGCAATTTACCGTCACTTCTGGGTAGGAGATAAAAAAGTTGACGTGCTAAAGAATATTTCCTTATCCATATTTTCGGGGGAGATGGTAGCGATAATGGGGCCGTCAGGGTCAGGTAAATCGACGCTGATGAATATTCTGGGTGGATTAGATCGCCCTTCCGGCGGCACTTATAAACTGTCAGATATGAATATCACCGCGTTAAATGATAACGCGCTGGCCGGACTTCGCCGCGAACGTTTTGGCTTTGTATTCCAGCGATATCAACTGATGGCATCCCTTACAGCAGCGCAAAACGTTGAAATGCCAGCAATCTATGCCGGGCAAAACCGTAACTTTCGCAGACGCCGGGCTGAGAGTTTGTTGGCATCACTGGGGCTGGAAGAGCGTAAAGACTATTTACCCTCACAGCTCTCCGGTGGACAACAACAGCGGGTGAGTATTGCCAGAGCACTGATGAATGGCGGTCAGATAATCCTGGCCGATGAGCCTACCGGGGCGCTTGACAGTAAGGCCGGGCACGACATTATGCTGACTCTCCGGCAGTTATGCGACCAGGGGCATACTGTTATCCTGGTAACCCATGATGCCACTATCGCAGGTCAGGCTGACAGGGTCATCGTTTTGCGTGATGGTGCGATTATTAACGATGTGAAGGGCACGAAAGGGGGGATTACTGCCATTCCTGACTGCAGAGAACCCGGATTTAATATGCCACTGCCTCTGCGGAGTATCTCCCCACTCACCTGGTTTGCCAGCAGCTCAACTGACGCCTTGTTAATGGCATGGCGGGTTATATGGGCCAGAAAGCTCCGCACATTTCTGACAATGCTGGGTATTGTCATTGGTATTGCCTCCGTTGTCATCCTTATCTTGCTGGGGGATGCTGTGCAGGACCAGGTGCTGAAAAATCTCCATAGTATGGGGACGGATAGCATAACGATTTACCCCGGCAGTGATATCGGTGATGAAGTGTTTCAGCGATCCCTTACCTATGACGATATTCCTCTTATCAGGAAACAGCCCTGGGTGCAGGCAGTGTCAGCCACTGTCTCATCCTCAGAGCGGGTCCGCTTTGGCAGTCGGGATATACAGGCCAGCATCAGCGGGGTAAGCAGCGATTATGCTCATCTTTTTGAGCTGAGTTTCAGTGAAGGACGGTTCTTTACTGACGCTCAGGTAGAAGCGGGGGCGCAGGTAGCTATTCTGAACAGCAGTCTCCGACGGCGATTGTTTCCGAGAGATACTGACGTAACGGGTAAAGTCATGCTAATCGGTACAATACCTGTGATCATTGTGGGTGTAGTAAAAGAGAAACCTTCGACAGGGGAGGAAGGGCTGCATATCTGGCTGCCATGGACCACGGTGGCTGCACGTCTGACCGGCACAGGCTGGCTTAATTCTGTTAGCGTAAAACTTCGACAAGGGGCGGACGGGGCAGAGTCAGAGAAGAAACTGACCAATTTACTGGTGCTCTATCATGGAAGAAAAGATTTCTACATCAGGAATTCAGACACCATACGGAAAAGCATTGAGAAAACAACCGGTACCTTCCGCCTCTTTCTGACGTTGATTGCAAGTGTTTCACTCATTGTGGGGGGGATAGGAGTGATGAACATTATGCTGGTTTCTGTCACCGAGCGCACCCGGGAAATAGGTATACGAATGGCTATTGGGGCGAGGGCGCGGGATGTACTTCTCCAGTTTTTAATTGAATCCATTCTCGTTTGCCTGACCGGAGGCGCAGCAGGCCTGCTTCTGTCTGCCATTACTACTCAGGTGTTGAAACATTGGCTGCCGGGCTGGGATATCCACCTGTCTGTATCATCGATGCTGATAGCCTTCTCATGCTCCATGTTCTCAGGGGTCATCTCCGGCTGGCTGCCTGCCCGGATAGCCGCCAGACAAAATCCGCTTGTTTCGCTCGCCCATGAATAAGTTGGTTAGGTGAGGCCTGACGCATTAGTTATAAAAAATAATCAAGAATATTATTTTTACAGGTTGTTTTTATTTCCAGTCTTCAGGGGACTATAGAATATCTGTGCCTGTAACACGTGTATTTGTAAAGGGTTGGAATTATGTTTGGAAAGTTTACTCTTTGGTTAGCAGGACTTTGCCTTGCAGGCCTCGGCACTTATGTACATGCCGAAAATCTTATGCAGGTATATCAGGCTGCGCAACTCACTTCTCCAGACCTTCGGGTAGCAACGGCTGATAATGATGCTGCTGGTGAAGAAATAAAAATTGCGAGAAGTGCTCTTCTTCCTCAGCTAAGCCTTTCTGGTAGTTCAGGGTGGACGGAGGGAGCGCGAGAGAATGCGGGGGCGCATTCCCGGTCTTCCGGTGGCACGCTTTCTCTGAGCCAGACTCTTTTTAATATGTCGTCCTGGCAGGCTCTGACTCTGCAGGAAAAACAGGCTGATCTCAGGAAGGTTACCTACTGGTCAACACAACAAAGCCTGATCCTTGATGTCGCGACCGCCTATTTTAATGTCCTGAAATCAGTTGATACACTTTCTTATACCGAAGCTGAGAAAAACTCTGTTTGTCGTTTGCTTGAGCAGACGACGCTAAAATTTCAGGCAGGCTCTCTTGCCGTTACGGATATGCAAAACGTCCGGGCACAATATGACCAGGTCCTTTCCACTGAGGTCTCGGCACAAAATGAGGTCAATAACAGCGCAGAAGCACTGAGGGAAGCAAGCGGTCTGAACTGGAAGCATTTAGCTGCCCTGAATACCGAGCATTTTAAAGCCAACAAAGTGTCTGACGTCAAGGGTTTACTGAAGCAGGCGGAAAACCATAGTTTGCGGCTCTGGTCTTCACGGTTGTCGCGTGAAATAGCTAAAGCCGAGATTGAAACCGCTCAGACAGGTCATATGCCAACGATTTCATTGAATGCTTCAATAGGAATTTCAGGCAACCGATCCAGTTACGATGAGCATTTCGGCAAAAGTATTTCTGGCTCAAATCAGGTGAGTGTCAGTTTATCGCTTCCCCTTTACAGCGGAGGGGGGGTATCTGCAAGAGTAAAACAGGCTGAATATGACTTGATTTCTGCCAGCGAGCAGGAAGAAGGCGTGCACCGTAATATAATGAAAAGTATCCGCTCAGCATTTAATAATATTAATTCCGCTGTCACCAGTATTAAGGCGAATGAACAGGCAGTGAAATCTGCACAAGCTTCACAGGAAGCCACTCTGAATGGCTATCAGGCTGGCACACGTACGATGCTGGATGTGCTGGATGCAACAACCACAGTTTATCGCGCCCAGCGCTCCTTATCGGAAGCGCGTTATAATTACCTGCTTGCCAGGCTGACATTAAAAAAAGAGCAGGGGATCCTCAGTATTGCCGACCTGCGAGCGTGCAATGATTTTTTAGGAAAGGAAAAAGACATTCCTTTTTCGGAATAATTATGCTTCACCTTCCGGCAAGGACATGCCTGACGGATAAAAGCAGTAAAATTAACGGGTTATGTCACATTAACCACCCTGGTAGATATCGGGCTCTGGATGAACAGGAGGTAGTCTGGAGAACAGAAATTTTTGTACTTTAAGCACGTTAGTTAATCAATACCAATGATCAACAGATTAATTTTACGTCAGCGGCTATCGCTTTTCAGTAGTTGTTTTTGCGGTATTTTATTCAGCTTATCCGGTTAAGGTCAATTCCCCTGGAAACACAGCACTGTGGTACACTCTATTGCCACAGATAAGTCGGTTTAAAAAACAGGCTTGCCGGACCATAATTTTCATTATCCAGACTGACCCTGACAGAACCAGTTAACCAGAACCCGACAGCTGACAGTCGGTGAGAGATTGCTTTTACTCGTCTTATATGAGTGATACGGGACGGCTACGATCGGCTGGATGTCGGATTCGCGTGATGGGGGGGGGCCGCCATCGCGCCCCGGGCCGTGAGAAACCAGCGTGAGCGACGCGCGCGGGTTTTTGAGCCGGCCCTGAACAGGGGCAGGAACATTCCGCAGAGGCGTCCTCTGAGCGGGTGCGAGTGTACGACGCGCGGTGAACGTCGTGGGCGGAAGGAATGCTGGCATAAATGACGCCTTGTTTTAAAATATAAACGAGGTTACGAACCGCATGAAACACTCGTGGACGCTGGCATCCGTCGCGATAATGGCGGCCTGTCTCCAACCTACCGCGCACTCAGCAATCCTGCCACGGTTACCGTACTTCGCAGGTCTGCCGCATACAGGCATTTTATGAAGAAGCAGCGTCTGATTAAAAAGCCGTCTTAACGCATAATAATTCGATATCCAAACTTTTCCCTAAATACAGAGCCAAAACTTCCAGTGTCAGGCTAGCCGGCGATAGCGCTGGATGATTTATCAGAAGCATATCGGAGAGAAACTGCTGCCTTGACCACCATAATTCAGGCTGACAAAGGTATTGAACACGCAGGACTACTGGCCGGATAAAATAAATTCGGCCCGCTCTTCTGGTCCGCAAAGAGGTAACCTGATGAGGTTATATCCGTGTCTGCTGTAAGACTCAACCATTGCATGAAATGTCTGAACTGCTTCCTTGAAAGATTGCTTACGCTCCGTATCCTGCACAAAGATATCTTCCCATGGCGGCGCGATGAACACGGTTTGTGAATACCGGAATAGTTCAATTGCCCTTTCAATGTGCGCCGGCACGGGCAAATTACAGAGCGCCAGATAACCAACAACATCCGGCAGCCCCCGGTCAAAGAAAAATGGCGTTTTGCTTTGGGCTGACTCATGCCAGGAGCGTAACTCCCAGTTCAGCATTAGTTCGGCAAAAGATTCCCTGTCTTTCCATGGCAGCGCATTTCCGCCGATCGCTACCTGATCTTTTATTATTGCGCGCCCGGCCTCAGTTGCCGTCGGAAAACCTTTTGCGCGCAGAGAATCCAGCAGCGTACTTTTACCCGACCCCGGTCCGCCGGTAATAATAATTCTTTTGTTTTCAGAATACATAAAAGCGTTCCTTTTTTGGAAAATACGACACACAGATGTTGGATACCTCACAATGAAAAGATGAGGACATTATTATACCAGTGCCCTGCAGATAGCCTGTAAGCAACATTTTGCACCACTGGTTGTAGATAAAACCTGTCGTCGTGTCTCACTGAACATATCCACGACGCCGGGGCTTTGCATTACAGGCGCTTCCGCCTGTCGGTTCACCCACGTGAAACACTGCACAACAGAGCCATAGCCGCACAGATTGTCAGAACCAGTCCCAGTTGCTGCACCATGCCGGCGAGCCCCGGCATCATTCCCGGTAACAGGTAATAGTTCAAGCCGAACCATGCTCCTGCAGCCCCGACCTGTTCGCGATAACGGTGCAGCGCCTGAGCTACAAATGGGTACCGCTATGGGTTGCCAAATGAAAGAAAATTGCCGCCCGGCCACCGCGTTTCCGGGTTTTACCCGCCGCCGGGACTCGCTAAAATAACAACTCAGAATATTCAGGAGGACAGCACGCCGTGACGCTGACCGAAAAATCCGGCCATCTGGCGTGGTGCGCCCTGACCGCGCTGGCCCTGGCGCGGCAGGACGGGACCGTCAGCTCTGACGCCCAGGAAAATCTCTTTCTCACCCGATGGCTGGCCACCGCCCTGAAGCAGCACCGCTTTGCCCGCGAAGTTGCTCCCGACATTGAGTGGCTGCTGAAGCAGGGCCGCCAGTACGGGACCGGGGCAAAATTACCCGGCAAGCTGGACTATCTCTGGCGCTCCTGCACCGGCTCACTTTCAGAGCAGAATGACCTTTTCCGGCTGACGTACGCCCTGGAAACAGCGAAAGATATGCACTGGAATTACCGTCTGCTGAGCGATCGGGAATGGTCCGGACGTCATGCAGTGAGCCTGAACACGGCAGTGAATAATATATTTATATCCCGGAGCAGTCTGGACGCGGCATTTAATGACGAGGGCTGGCAGGTTGGGATGCTTATGGCACGCGTGTCCGGTTCTGTGGCAGGGCTGGTACAACTGTTCATTCGCTGTGGATGGCAGCTGGACCTGCATCCGGGACAGGCTTCTGCTGACATCTTCAGGCTGAGCGCGTTACCGTCAGTTAAAACAGGGTGTAAGGAAACCGGAGCAGAGTCAGAGTCTGCATTTACTGAACAGTAAACCATCCATTACTGATTACAGTGGATGTTCCGGAATCAGGAGATAATGATGGACAGGGAATCAATTTTGCAGGTACTCAGGGCGCACCCGGACAACTGCATCCGGGCCTTTCACCGCGGACGGGCGGGCCGTTCCGGGTACAGTGAGGGAAAGGTACTGGTAAGGCACTACGGGGGCCTCATTCCTGACGAAATCGTACTCAAGCCCGTGATGTTTCTGAAGGTGCAGAATGACCTGTGCGTGACGGAACGATGGGGGAATGACCTCCTGGGCGGCTGCACGTGGCGGCTCAGCAGCGCGGCCGGAGAGGCCGCTGAATAAGTCAGTGGCGGATTTGTGCCAGGTCGTCTTCCGTCAGGCCGGTCATTTTCATGACGGTATTGCGGTCAATGCCGTTCTGCAGCATGGTGCGGGCAACTTCCAGCTTGCCTTCCAGCTTGCCTGCCTTCCTGCCTTCCTGCCTGCCTAGCTGGATACCCTTCTGGATGCCTTTCTGCTCAAGCTGCTGTGCGATGGTCATAAGTGCGTCTCCGTGTTGCGGCACACGCTGTGCCAGTTCGCGTACAAAGGCTTCGGCGTCGGAAGTTTCGCCTGCCTGTACAATATAGTGTACCAGCG
>NZ_VWUO01000034.1:0-13336 GCF_008631595.1 Pantoea sp. F_5 | reverse complement strand
GGCAGACCAGTAAGAAAGCCCCCGCAGTTTTACGCCCTTATCGATAGCATTAAGAGCAGCCTTCAGATATTCAAAGATATACTGGCTCCGGGGGTCATCAATGACAACACCCTCCACAGCATCGGGCTCATCAAGCGCGAAGCCGGTTTCCGTAATATAAATAACGGGAGCGTCATAGTTCTCATGCAGGTACAAAAGCAGCTCAGTCAGCCCTTCGGGTTCAACGACGAATGAGGACTGTGTTCTTGGCAAATTTTCAGGTATTTTCCCTGAAAGGAAGCCGAAGAAGTTAA
This sequence comes from Pantoea sp. F_5, assembly GCF_008631595.1. Classification (NCBI taxonomy): domain Bacteria; kingdom Pseudomonadati; phylum Pseudomonadota; class Gammaproteobacteria; order Enterobacterales; family Erwiniaceae; genus Pantoea; species Pantoea sp. F_5. The sequence goes on along the minus strand of NZ_VWUO01000034.1, from coordinate 13,043 downwards.
GCGGATTTGAATCAGCCTTAACGTAAAGCCGTGAGTAATAATTTACGCCCAGGAAATCAGGAATGACGCTGATGATGTCCATGTCCCCCTGCTGAATGTAAGGCTGAAGTGACGGGAGCAAATCCTGTGGATAGCCTTTGCCATAAAGCGGGTCAAGAAAAACGGCGTCGAATAGCGCCCAGGCCTTTTCTGCCGCCTCGTTGTTTCTGGCGGAGTCATCTTCACCCCGGGTCCGGGACAGGCTAAGTGTAGTCCCGATGCTGACATCCGCAGGCAGGTATGCTCTCAACGCAGCGAATGCCAGACCCTGGGCCAGATTAACATGATGAATAGCCGCAAACATCGAGTCCTTAGACATGACGCCGGGTGCAAACGTGCCGGTTCCATATCCCAGAAGCGCAACCGAACTGGGCTCATTGAAAACGAGCCATTTTTTTACCCGACTGTCCAGCTGCCGGGTTATTTTCTCCGCGTACTCAGCGAAGAGATAAGCCAGTCCTCTGTCTCTGAAATCGCCGGCCCACTGAGGAATATCCCAGTGGAAAAGTGTCGGGATAGGTTCGATACCGTTTCTGATAAGCAGGTCGATAATTTTATTATAGAACTCAATACCCTCTTTATTCAGTATGCCTTCATTCCAGGAGGGCTGAACACGAGGCCATGAAATGGAAAAGCGAAATGATTTAATTCCGGCCTGAGAAAGCAGGCTGATATCTTCCTGGTAGTTCTCTTCAAATTCAGTGCATTTTTTGTTGCTGTAAATATCTCCTTTCCCGGCCTTGTCGGTAAAAACATCCCAGTTACTTTTTCCCCTGCCATTTCTGCTTTCTGTCTGGGGGGCAGATGATGATACTCCCCACAGAAACCCCGGCGGGAAAGTATTATTTTCATTCATAATATAACGCCCTTAGTATTTAAGATAAAACTTACAACGCGGCTAAAAAAGTCGCACAAAACGGCTAATTATTTCGTATACAGACAATCAACAAAATCGGGGAGTTTCTTATTCCATTGATGTTCTGTGGCAGACATCACAAAATCTGAAAGATTTAAATTCCTTCATGGAATATATAACTTGTTTTATATGCCGCTTGCGGCATGGAGGCGCCAGAAACTGTCACATATTGCACTAACGTTGCATGGCGCCGGCCGCCCGGCGAAGCCGGTTCCGGTTTAATAGATTCTGCCTATCTCCATCCCTTGCCCTGCCAGACCAGACCCGCTGTCAGCAGTGCAGAAGCCTCTGTGCGCTGTCGGAGTGGTCACGACAAGGCGTAGCCGCAGTCGGGGCGTATCTCCGCGTTAGCGGGCCGTCAGGGCCGCCTACGGGCGTGTACTCAGTACCTCCAGCGACACCACACACAGCGACTCAGAATTCTAGTTACAACATCCATCATTAAAAGCGACGTTGTTCCGGGCCTTCGGCCCGGGGCGGCCTCGCTTTTCAGTGGTGGGGATGGGCTGTGAGGGTTCAGGCAGGCACTGTTCCTGCTTTTGAGTGAGCATTTTGAATGTTGTAACTATATGTGCTGTGGCGGGGCCCGTCGCGCAGCGATGGGAGCTACTCAGGTAGTTGCCGAACCGGCGCGGACATAGTCCGCTGCAAGGGCGGGCATTTTCAGGAGCCTGTCCACAGGTCAGGCGACGAACAGGTTATATATTTATATGAATGAAATAAAAGATATTTAAAAGAAGTACAGAGCAGGTTTTTAAAGGAAACCACGCACTTTGAAATCAGGTCGGCTGGCGCTCTGTAAGCATAGCGGTTGTAACCTTATGGAAAGGTCCCTTGCAGTTATTTGTAGGTAACTGAATCTGGCGACGAGATGTGGCCACTCTGATGCAATTTCTGGCCATTCTGATGGCGGAATGGGGTGAATGTCAGGAAGGACGGCCGTCATTTCGTGCAGAAAACCGTCAGTCTGGAGCTGCAGACGTGCGAAACCCTCCGGCGCCAGCCGGATTTTTCAGTCAGGTAGGTTATATGGGGACGGTGGCCAGCCGCGTGTAGTTGTTGCCACGCGACATTAGCATGCGCTCTTTCACGCGGCGCTCCAGCTCCCGCTTCATGGCATCAAGACCGCCGGTGAATCGCCCGCTGGCGTATTCCCGCGTCAGCTGTTGCTTCACCAGGGTCACAATGTCCTTACGGGTTCTGTCCGAGTCACGACGTGCACGGGCGCGTTTCAGGCCATGCTGTTTACGTTCGGACTGGTAGCTGCGGAACCGTTCGCGCACAAACCGCCAGGCCTTCGCTATCAGCTCGTCCATCTCCAGCGGCTTCAGGTTCTGCTTCTTACGCTGCTGATTTTCCCATTCGACGCGGCTGCGCCTCGCGGCCACAACAGCAACGTCAGAGACGTCAAGCGCGGAGAACAGTGCCGGCGTGAAGGTGATATCGGTCGGGATGTTGCAGCCAATCTGCGGGTCATACTCGGTCTGGTAGGTAATCAGCCCCAGCTCCGCTATGAACTTCAGCGCCCGCGTGGCACGAGTGATGGACAGATTGCCACTTTTTGACTCGGTGGCCAGACCGCACTCGATGGCCAGATTGGTGATGGAGCGCTGTACACGATTGGCCAGCGGGTCATAGTGGAAACACAACCCCTGGAGCAGTGCATCAATGGCACGACGACGCAGCAGAGGCGGCATCCGGTGACGTTTACCCAGCGAGCGTACAAACGCCACATGGACGGAAAAGTCAAAACGGGACGTGAAGCCCTCAGCTTTCGCCATCAGCTTACGACAGAACGGCAGGGTCTTTTTCCCTTCTCGCGGCGTGAATACCGGATTCGGGTTTTTGACCTGACGATAATGGGAGAACAGGGTCTGAGCGTCAGTCACACCTTCCCGCACTTATGTTGCACGGAAGGAGCAAATGGCACAGAAACAGGTATTGAACTTTTCTGAGCATAAAACTATACTCCCTGCATAGAGCAACAGCTTCTATACAGTTTAGGTAAGCCCCGTTAGTCTTCTCTGAGTCGCCAAACCTTGTGAAGATTATCGGGGTTTTGTCTTTTCTGGTCCCGGGTAGACACCTCATCAGAACCAGTTCCCTGCCACCTTACGGCGTGGCCAGCCAAAATTCTTCAAACGATCAGTAATCTAGCACTCAAAATCTTAAGTATCAAGAAAGTGAGTCCATCACGATGCTTTTCGACTAAAAGCTTCCCTTTCAATCAACTTTTCTAACACTTCAGCTTGAGTAACACCATCTTCTTCACAAAGGTTAGAAAGATACTCTTTGATTTCGAGCTTAATAAATACTTTCAGTTCTTTATGCGTAGCCCTTTTTTTAGCCGAAGCAATTTTCTGTCGCTCAGCTTCACTAAGGGGATTACCCTTTCTGTAAGCGCGTTTCGATGAGGAAGTTACTGCATTTCCGGACTGTGGCATCTCTGCCTCCTCAAGGATCAAGCAAGGATCGTTTCGCAGAGGATACTACAGATATCTGAAATCAGCGACTTAACTTTACGCGTAAGTGTGAGCCATGTTGGCGCATGGTTCACCAGGATAGATGTAGATTGCGGATCAAATGACGATGCGACTTAGTATGAAGAATGCCAGTCCGTTCCTCCGTCCCAGCGCGACTGCCAGTGCTGAAGGTAGGTTTGTGCCACTTCCGGCACCTCATTAATAACCAGCACATTCTCGCTATTCCGCGATGCAGCAGAGCGAGTGTAGTTAAAGCTACCAGCCTCAACTGTATGATTATAAACAATAATGACCTTGTCGTGCATGATGGCGTAGCAGTCGTTTGTGCGCAGCGGAATGCCGGCATTCACCACGATGTTCATTGCTGCCTGACTGGTTTTGCCCCGGTTTCCTTTCTCATCAAGCACAATTTTCACATCCACACCCCGGCGTTTTGCGCTGACAAGTGCGCTGACCACCTCCGGAGACGTAAATGAGTAGCCCATCAGCCGGATTTCGTGCTGTGCTGACTCAATAGTCTTAAGAACCAGCTGCAGCGCGCTGCCTTCAGGTGAAAAACCGGCCTGAACGGAGGGAGCAGCAGCAGCGGGCTGAAGACAGCTCAGCGAAAGGCAGACCAGACCGGACACGACCAGCTGGTGAAAGGTAAACTTACGCACTAAATAACCTCAGAATACGTGTTCAGGAAGGTGTTTTATCGCAAACCCCGTGGGCGGGAGAAACTTGCTTTTTCTCGCCCACGGGGTTGGACAACTGAACGCAGTGAGGGCGTCAGTTGTTTCTGTCCACATGTAGAACCTGCTGGTCCGGCAGGCTATTTTTTCGCGTGTCCCGCCGCCTTATCAATGGCGGCCTGCAGCACATTCTGGTCAGCCCCACCCGGGATCACCGTCACATTATCTGCAGTGACACCGTTTACCGGCATCACTATCATACCCGGCGTGCCGCGCAGCCCCAGATTCTGCGCCAGCGCATCGGTGCCCGACAGTACCTCCGGCATTTCATCATTTTTGCCCTCCAGCTTTCCGGCCTGAGCGGCCGCACTGTTGATGTCCGCCAGCGTCAGCCTGCCCTCGTCATGTCCGGTCGCGTAAAGGGCGTTGTGATAGGCGAGATACGCATCCGCGCCCTTCTGCTGGTAAATCTGCAGCCCGGTTTTCGCCGCCGTCAGTGACGGTGTCCAGCGCTGCGCAAAAATAGGCCACTCCTTAAATACGTACCGTACCTGAGGATTTGCCTTCATCAGTGACTCAATTACCGGTGCCTGACGTGCGCAGACTGAACACTGGTAATCAAAGAACTCGATAAATGCCACTTTCGCATCGGCGGGGCCATAGGATGGCGTGCCTTTATCGTTCAGCAGTGCGGCCTGATGCTTAATCACGGCGGCGGTCATCGCCTGCTGCTGCTTTTCCTGCTGCTGCGCCTGCAGTTTCTGACTCACCTCAACCAGCACCTCCGGATGGGCCAGCAGATAGTCCCGGGCCACTTCGCCGATATGTGCATCCAGCTCCGGGGTAAAGACCGGCGTGGTTTTCTCCGCCGCATTTGCCATACCGGACAACAGAGCGCTGGCCATCAGCATCGCCAGTGCGGTGCGCTTTACTGTTAACATGTTAATGTTCCTTTTTTTCATCTGTGGCGGCTGCTTTTGCCGCCTGGTTCTTCAGTTTGTTCGCCTGTACCCGCGCCAGCTTCAGCCCTGCGGCCACTTCACGCTCCGGAGGGACGAGAGAGTCCACCGAACCATCCGCGTTGTAGCATGCGACCCCGGCCGTCAGGCTGCTCAGATACGTTTCCGTCCGCGTCAGCGTTTTCAGACAGCGGCGTATCACCTTGCGTGAGAGCGGTAATGCCCGCTGCATGACATCCGCAAAGAGCTGCTCCCTTACCCCGATGGCCAGCGGGCGCAGCTGACCGCCAGCGAACAGGCCCGGCCAGTACGTACTCAGCGTCTGCACGGCGTCCGCCGGGCGCATCAGCCGTGGAGAACGGTCAGAATGTGGCTTTTCTGTCGGGAGCGGGGACGTCACCTCTGCCGCCTTTTTGGGCAAAGGTGCAGGCTGTTTTCTCTCCTCTGTCTTTTCCGGTTGCCGGCTGCCCGGCTGAGGCGTCCGGGAGCCGGGCGGTCTGTCATACGGCAGCGGCTTTTTGTTGCGTTTTGCTCCGGTGTTTACCACCACCGTTTTGCGCCGGAAAACCGTGATGTCCGCTTCCGCCTTGCTGGCAGATACGGACGTGCCGGCTGACGGAGCCTTACGCTTCAGGCTCAGGCGCGGACGGATTTTGTCATTATTCACAGGCTGACTCCTGTCGTGTTTTGATAGCTCAGGGTGACTGATATGCAAAGTATTCCACAGGACCGATGCGGGCAGCATTGATATTGCGCGTCAGAGTCGGTTACTCACCCATTTCCTTCTCCTTCACTATCTCCCGCTCAACCCGGTGAAGCTGGCCGGTCATACTTTCCCGCTGCCGCGCCTGCTGACGGTCCTGCTGCAGGACCTGACTCAGCCCGGCCTGCGCCTGCTGCCGGGCCTGTTCAGCCTCACGCTGCAGCGCACGGGATTCAGCGCGCTCCGCCTGATGCAGGGCATCCGGGCGTTCCGGGTCGTCAGGCACAGGCGGGACGGCCCCCGCCTCCTGCTGTCGCCGGGCCTCTTCAGCCAGCGCCTTCGCCATGCGCTGCTCTTCAGGCGTTTTAAGGCTCACCGGGTCCGGCATGTCGGCTGACTTACCGGCCGGGTGATGAGAGATATCAGCACTGAAACTGTCCGGCAGGACCAGCCCCCCGCTCAGTCGCTTCATGATGGCGTCCGGGGGTAACTCACCACTGACGACCACAATACCGTCGCCCGGGTGCTGCAGCCCCAGCTGCCGGGCTTCTGCCAGGTCCGCGGCCTGACGGGTCAGGCCGGTTTCGCTTTGCCGGAATATCACCAGTGTGGCATCTTCACTGCCGAGCAGGCGGGCGTTATCACTCAGGCCCCGCAACCGGCCATCGCCATCAAGCTGCACCTCCCGCAGCAATACCGCCCGCTGTACGCCGCTGGCGTCGTGCACCGGCAGCGCCACATGCGGCGCCGGATATTTCCGGCTGCCGTGGATAAAGCGGGCCTCGCCCGCCTCCGGTAACTGTGTTGCCAGTGCCCGCCCCAGGGCGCTGGCCGATAATGGCGTGGCTTTTTCCCACAACTGCCGTGCGGTTGCCGCCTGACGGTCATCATCGGCCAGCAGCACGTCGTGGGCCGTCTGCCGCTCTGCAGGCTGAGAGACCTTCTGCAGCCACTTACCCGGATTGTCGGTATAGACCTGGACATGCACTTTTACACGCGACAGCCCGACGTACGCATCGCGCAGCGAGGCCAGCGCTTTTCTGCCTCCGTCCACGCCGGCAAGCACGATGACGTACAGTGCGCTGGCTCCCTGAGCCTTGTGCGCTGTACCGGCATAGCCGTAGTCCAGATGACGGTCGGCAATGTCGGTATTCGGATTCAGGGTGCGGGTGTCCTCCCCCTGAGTCAGCTGCAGCTCGCCCTCTTTTGTCACGCCGGTGACGGTCCAGTTGCTGTTCGCTTCACGTCCGCGCTCGCGGTCAGAACGGGAGAAGCTGACCTTCTCCCCGACCGAGACGGCTATTTCGCGGAGCTTAAACACCGCGATATCCCGCAGGCTGCTCTCAAAGGCAGACAGCGCCTGCGCCTGACCGGTCTCATCAACCAGTTCGACATAACCGTTCTGGCGGCTGTCCTTCCCGGCACGGATGGTATAATAGCGATCGTTAATCAGCGCAATGTTGCCGTGTTGTGCAGCCATCCCCGCCACCGACTTCAGCCTGTCGGTCTGCGTTTTCACCCGGTCCAGTACGGTAATCGTGACCTCCCGGCCAAGCTCACCGCGCTCCTGCAGCTGAGCGTGGATGGCGGTATTTATGGCGTTTTTGTCGGCGTTGGTCTGGGTGACAATCAGCGTATTGTCGCGTGCTTCTGCGGTACGACCGGTAAAGTCATCGACGATGGCCTGAATCACCCGGTCACCCTGCTCTTCCTTCTGCTCTCTGGTCTGGGGGATGGCCACCACGGATTGCAGCGGTGACCAGCGACCCGGCGTTCTCGGCACCGTATCCGGCGTCACGCTGCGGATGGTATCCAGCGCCGCCGGGACCTGGCGGGCAATGACGGATTCAATCGCCGGTTTCAGTGCCGGACTCTGACGCACAATATCCTGCATGATGGCGGTATCTAACGGGCTGCGTTCCTGCAGCAGCGTGAAGGGCGCGCCGTTATCCACCGGCAGCAGCTGGTCCCGGTCACCGCTCAGCACCGCGCGACCACCGCCGGCGGCTATATAGCCCATCGCATCGGCCATATCCCGGTTACCCACCATCGAGCTCTCGTCCACCAGGAACAGGGTCTTACTGAAATCGGGCTTCTCTCCGCCCTGAATCCGGCGCTCCACATCCATCAGGAAGCTCGCCAGCGTCTGCGCTTTGACGCCGACATCAGCCATCTCACCCACCGCCCGGTGGGTCGGGGCCAGCCCGACAACCTCCGGGCGCTGCTCTGCCGGCAGGGTCTCCAGCGCCGCCAGGACGGTTTTCAGCTGGGTGGTTTTCCCCACACCGGCATAGCCCTGTATCCCGATGAAACGGTCGGTGCTCTCCAGTATCAGGCTGGAGGCCTGCCGCTGCCCCTCCGTCAGTCCTGCCGAGAGCACGCGCTGCGCATCCGCCATCAGAGGTGATTGCGAACCCAGCCCCTCCGCCACCAGGCGGATAATCTGCTTCTCAGCCTCATACGACGCTGCGGTCACATACAGCTGCTGTGCCATCCCTTTCGGCCCCGGCACCGGGATCAGCTCCCCGGCCTTCACCTGGCGGGCCACCTCCCTGTCGACATCCTCCGCGCGCAGGGAGGGATGCAGCGGCAGGGCGCTCGCCAGCACGTCCGGGCGGCTGAACACCACCTCACTCCCCTGTGTCAGGCTGACCGCCTGGCGTACCGCTTTTTCAGCCGGACTCATCAGACTGTCCCTGGCAGAGTCCAGTGCGGCATTCAGTTCCCCCTTATCCGGGTTCACCTGAGCCAGCGCCGTGCGGTACAGCGGCGAGCGGGACAGGCGACGCTCAGCCTCGTCCTGACCGAGGGGGGTGAATATCTGCACCCGGTCACCGCTGCGCGCCAGGGTGTTGAGCATCGTGGCACCCGTATCCCGCGCGGCCACGGCGGCGAGCACCGCCCCCTGCTCCCGAACCAGACTGCCCGGCGTGGTGACATAGCCGTGGTCAGCCTTTATCGCTTCTGTCAGGGGGACCACACGGGTCTGCCCCTGATGCTCAACCACCAGGGCATGTTTTTTAATCTTCGTCACTGTGACGCTGTCACCCGCACGTAACTTACCCTGACGGGCGCGCCAGGTCAGTTTCTCTCCCTCAGCTACCTCCACAGCTTTCGGCATGTACAGGCTCCAGGCGGCGTCCACGTTACTCAGCTTCAGCCCCTGACGCTCCCCTCTGTCATTCAGCAACGTGAGGCTGCAGGTGGCCGGGCTGACCCGGTCGATGGTGTAACGCACCGGCGTACGGCTGTCAGGTTCACGGTGCTCCAGCACCATCCCTTCCCGGTACGTGTCCAGCTGGCGGCGGTTTTTGCTGTCCAGCCATTGCGGTATCAGCGCGTTCACCGTCACGGCTTTCTCACTGAGCAGGCTATGCTCACGCAGTGCCTGGCGGATATCCGCGGTGAGGGCACGCTGCTCGCGCTCGCCACTGACCTGCGCTACCACACCGTCTCCCTGCTTGCTAAGGGTCGCATACTCCTGTGCAAGCGCGCTGTAACGCTGGCGTTTATCCGCCAGGCTGACCACGCTGACCGCAACCTGCGGCTCCGCGCCCGTCTGAAGGCGGGTTACACCCGCGTCCTCAAGCGTCTGCAGGGCATTGCCGGTTCCGCTGCGCCCGCCGCCGTCCATCAGCAGCATCTGCGACTGCGAACGCAGTGCCTGGTCCGTAACGGTCAACGCCAACGCCAACGCCAACGCAGGGATTATCACCAGAACAGAAATAACACTGACCAGCTGCAGCACACCGGTATTCATACTCTGTCACCACAGGGGCATCAGGAACTGGCGGGGATGCGCGGCGCCGCAGGCGCGGCGTACTTCGCCGGCAGGCAGAGCCTGCCAGGGTTCTGCGCGCGGGCTGACAGGCGGCTGAACCGCCTGCCGGAGTAAATCAGTTGCTGAAGACATGGCCGTCATGGAACACATAGCCGCTGCTGAACAAATCCCGGGCATACGCCTCAAAATCGAAGTAGCTGCGCAGCGGCTCCGGCACCTCATTTAACAGGCCCTTGCCCTCCACCATCTCCTGTGCGTAGTCTTCCTCGCTTTCTGCCTCGCCGCGGTACGCATCATCAAACGCGTCATAGTCACATTCACCGGTATACTCCGCCCAGGCGATAAAAGCGGCTTCCCTGCCCTCTTCTTCGGCGCGTTTGTAAGCGGCGATAAAATCCCAGTCCATGGCGCTTTCAGAGACAAACCGTGACGGAATGCCTTCCCAGTCCTGGAACATAAATTCGGCATCCCATTCATCGGCATGCAGCGCCTGACAGGCCTCGTAAAAATCCTCCCTGCCTTCAAACTCCGTCAGATCAAACCATTTGCCGAAAATGCTGCCGCAGTTGTATTTGTGATACGTGCCCACGTAAACAGCGGGGGTGGTGGTCGTAGTGCTCATAAAAAATCCTTCATAGTCGATGTCGTCTGAGTTCCGGCTTACGCCGTGCCGACACGACAGCCGGGCGAAAAGCGGAGGATGCAAGGGCGTCACCGAAGCCGCAGCGCAGTAAAAAAGCAGGAGCAGGCTGGACGGTTTGACGGCGAAAAATGAGCCGGAAAACGACGGGAAGACGGCGGATAATGCCTTTGAAATAAACTGCGACCGGGTGAAGGTGACGGCGTTTACGCTTCCCTTGCATCAGCCGCGGCCCGGCTACAGTAGCGGCACGGCGTTCATAGCAGAGCGGTATGAATGAGGAGCGCAGCGACATCGTATTTTCATCGTTGCTGTCCACAATTTCGGTGGGCAATCCTGTGTATAAAGTGAGGGTATTCTGCGCAGGTCGCTACCAGCACGGATGACAGCACGCCTGACAAAACGGTTATCTTTTAAACACACTACGCAGACTTCACTTTTCCTGGCGTGGTATGTTGATGCTGACTGTAAAAAACCGGAGCGGAGAAAGATGGACAGAGAAATGCTGGCAGAGTGGCTGCGGGATATTGCCCAACATATAGAAGAGGAAAGTCCACTGATTCGTGATGTCAGTGTGGATGATGCCCTTTCCGATGAGGGGCTGGCCAGAAAGATCATCACCATCACGTTCAATGCGCCTGGTCGCGCCCCACAGCCTGAAGAAGACGTCAGCAGCATCCCCCGGCATTAAATAACCTTAAGGTGTTAGCCCCGGGAATTTGCCGGGGTTTGAACATATCTACGACAGAGATCAGTCACGGTGTAGCCAGAAAGAACAAAACTATCAGGCAGGAAAGCGCATCATTATTTATCAAAAAAAATTAATAATAAATTGATAAATTGATAAATTGATAAATTATCAACTATTACTATTCCGCCGTTCCAGATATTGCTCTAGAGCCTCTCGTATGACAGCACTGGTGTTTTTCGGACCAGAGCCGCTGAGTTTGTTTTCTGCTGACACTCGGGTAATTGCCTGATCAAGCGAGAGAGGAAGAGCAAGACTCCGCTGTACTGTTTTTTCAGTTTTAACGATGACCGCAGGCTCCCCATATTGCTTATCAGCCAGTTTGTCAGCGAGAGCTGCAACCTGAGCATCGGATGGTTTTTTAGCAGACCGTGGTTTTAAAGCCATTTGGAATACACCTCTTCGATAAGTTGCTCCACCTCCTCTATTGCAGTTCTGTTAGTTGCCTCCAAAACAGATTTCCCAAGAGGAACAACATCTCGATAGATTTTTCGTTCACAGTTAATGGCATTAAGAGGAGGTAAGGTTGGGAAATCCTTCAGGTATTCAAGAAATTCTGCACGTTCTTTACCACGCAACACAGGATTAGTAGTCGCCCGTGTCTGGTACATATAGAGGTTTAAATCAGGATTTAGATCCTGCCAAGCCTCCAGTTGGCTTTCAAGCTCTTCCAAAGTGTCCAGATCGAACTGTGAGCATAAATGTGGAGCAATTATTATATCAGCCACAGCTCCCGCATTAGCCAGTTCACGACTATTGCGACCAGCCACATCGACAATTACGTGATCAAACTTTTCATCGAGCTGACGCAACGTTTGGCTGATGTTTCCATATTTCTGAATAAGGGTTATGCGAGGTAACAGGTCTGATTCCTCACGAGAAGCATGCCACTTTGCCGCTGATGACTGAAGATCAGCATCCAAAAGGCAAACATCCTTCCCGCGTAATGCCAAGGCAATCGCAATGTTAGTAGCGGTCGTGCTCTTTGACGCACCGCCTTTGTTTGAACCTATAACTGTAATCATAGGGACCTCAAGTGCTAATGGAAGTTATGAGGTCACTCTATCATAAAAAAATAAATTGATAATATAATTTTTTATCATTTTATCATTTTATGGTTTTATCAAAATAATAATCCATAAACACATACCCACTCAGGTCCTGACTCATAGAGTGAGATAGCTGCATTTATGTATACCTCAGCGGGATGTACAAAACCGACCGGTTTCGTACACTACTTACAATATCTGTCCAAAAGTTAGTGTAATTAGTTTTGGACATGCCCTATAATTCGTACATCCATTTCGTACAGAAAATTATGCCATGTCACGAGTTTTTGCTTACTGTCGGGTCTCCACGCTTGAACAGACAACGGAAAATCAGCGCAGAGAAATTGAAGCAGCCGGTTTTACCGTTAAACCCCAGCGCCTGATTGAGGAACAAATCAGCGGGTCAGTGGCCGCCAGCGAACGACCCGGTTTTGCCCGGTTACTTGATCGCATGGAAAATGGCGATGTGCTGATTGTGACCAAACTTGATCGCCTGGGCCGTGATGCAATGGACGTGCGAAAGACCGTGGAGCAGCTGGCAGCGTCCGGTATTCGCGTACACTGCCTCGCGCTGGGTGGTGTGGACCTTACCAGCGCGGCCGGCAAGATGACCATGCAGGTCATTTCGGCGGTGGCAGAGTTTGAGAAAGACCTGCTGGTTGAGCGCACACATTCCGGCCTGGCAAGGGCCAGAGCAGCAGGCAAACGGTTTGGCCGGCCGCCAGCGCTGAACCAGGAACAACGGCAGGCAGCGCTTGAACACCTGAAAGCAGGTGCCAGTATCAGCGCCATTGCCCGCGAGTTTGGTACCTCACGACAAACCATCATGCGCCTGCGTGACGATGCAGTCAGCCCGGAGTGACCAGAATAAAGGAGAGGGGACCGAACCACCCCGGCACATTCTCCTGAAGGAATGGCAATTCCGTTCACCGCCAATGTTAGCTTTTTCCGGGCTGTGATAACATCTCAGGGTCATTTTTCAGAGCCCGGGCTGATGAAGAAGAAAAACAGCACACCCACGCCTCATGATGCCACGTTCAGGCAGTTCCTG
>NZ_VWUO01000033.1:0-14602 GCF_008631595.1 Pantoea sp. F_5 | reverse complement strand
ACACTTTGGCGTCCAGACTATATGGTATTGACAATGCCACAGCACGTGGGAAGCTTTTTGAAACCTGCTCATGTTGAATTTCCTTATCAGTTGTGGGGACAACAGATGAGGAGTTTGACATGGGCAGGTCTTTACAGGCAGAGCCAGAACCGAGGCGATAACCACGTCCATAGGACGTGGTTTTAAGTTGGCAATAAAAAACCCGGCATAGCCGGGCTTTATCGGATGGGTATTATGATTGAGGTGTTATTACCTGATCTGACTCTGAGTATGAAAAGATAGCTGGCTCACTGGCAATGTTAATGGATAAAATTGGAATCCATTTTTTTGTTAACTGGAAATAAAGTTTTTGTTCTGACTGAGCTCCAGCCAGACCGTGTAATGACGAGCTTTCGTTAGTTTTGGGGTTATACCAAAGAGCTTGAATATGATCTTTGGACGGATCTTTTGCATCCCAGAACAATGGAGAGGAATTCAGCACAAGCTCATTATTTCCTATTTTTCCTTTAGCCTCTCTCAACAAAATTGTAGATTTAATGGCCTCATAAAATGCTGAGGCATCATGGCTACTGAAAGAGCATACGCTTTTATCGGTCCCATCATAAGCCTTTATCCATTCATCAGCAGTGAAAACCCCTTGGCTTTTGCAGGTACTGTTATCTTCATCTTTATTTGAATCTTTAACATTGATCAGGCTTCCACAACCGTTGTTATCCCTTGTAAGACTGGTGCCATTAACGGGAAACATACATCTCGTACTATAAACATCTTTGTCCCTGGCATTTAAAATTATGCCAAACCCCGTAGGTGTAAAATTATATATAACCCCAGGTAATCCCCCAATATCATTTCTGATGTAGCTAAACTGAAAAAAGTTATCATCAACTCTTGTGTAAGGTTCCCATGTGGGATGATAAACTGGCAATGCCCCTATCTCATTGACACGAATAACTATTCCCGAACAATAATAAGCCGGATTCCCGTCGCAATCCGGCACCACGTTTTCATAACGCTGATTCAGTTCAGCAGCCACGTCCTGACCGCTCACCACAGACGCATAACTTACTCCTGAAGACAAAAAGGAAAGCAAAAAAACTGAAGCAAAAAAATTTAAAATACGCATGACACCTCCATGATTAAATTTGAAACCACACTTATTAGATTTCAAATCTCCCTCGCCCTCCATGGCTGATTTGCGTTAATTTGGTTCAAATCAAAAATGAATGCCATTAATAAAAAAATTTTCGCTCATTGCCTTTTTATTGAAGATTTAAGCATTACCCCGATGCGGGTTATTTTGCTGCTCAATTTCATCAGACTCCCTGATGGCGTCATGCAGCGCCATCAGGTCAGTCAGGTTATAGACCGTCTTCAGCTCGGCGAGGCTGGCGAACTTCTGGATGACGGGTGTCCAGATGAACCAGTCGGGTCCGTCTGCTCCGTTACTGAGGACGCTTCGGCTTCCCCCGCCACCTCCCGCGCCTTCGCCAGGAACGCCATCACCGACTCCATCCCCGGAAACAAACTGCCCAGCGTGGCGCGGATACCAGTAAAAAAATCCTCAAACTGGTACAGCGCCCCCTCCACCAGCAACTGCGGCAGGTGTGACCGGTACTGGTTCAGGTGCGTTTCAGCCTGGTCCGCCAGCTTAAAGGGCATTGCGCCCGCCTCCGTTCTGACCACCGTGCTGTCAAACACCATCCGCTGCAGCTCTGCCAGCTCACTGCTGTCCATCACCGAGAACGCCAGCGCAATGGCGGTGGCCATCGAGCCGTCGCCCCCGTTCATCATTCTGCTGCGCCCGATAGCACCCAGTAGCTTCTGCAGGCAGCCCCAGCCCTGCACCGCGTTGACCGGCGTCATCACGTAGTCCACCCCGTCCAGGGTCAGCGTCTTTTTCAGCTCCATTAGTAGTCAATCCCGTTCATCAGCAACATGGTGCCGGTTTCAAAGGTCAGGGTGAACACCCCGGGATTATGCTGCGCACCACGGGTATACGCCGGCAGCGCGGTAAAAAAGCCCTTCGAGCCGGTGGCTACGTCGTCGTTCATCAGGTCGGTGATGATGAGCGAGAACGGGGTAAAGGATTTCAGGCTTTTGCGCTGCAGAGCACGCTGCTGGTTAAGCCAGGCCACGTCCGGGTGGTGCTGAAGCATGCGGAGGGTCAGCACCGTGGACTCGTCCGGGTTGCTGATAAAAACCCCGGTACCGTGCGCCCCGATGGCGTATTCCCCCGCGTCTTTGGCATATTTGTAATCGATGGCGTTATTTTCCGCCGTAAAGCCGGTGATCACCCGCTCGTTGAGCATGAGGTGGATTTGCTTGATATCAAAACGTGCCATCTGTTAACGCTCCGTATTCACTGTGATCTGCACCGAATGAATGGCACCGGCCAGGTGCGCGCAGACGGTGATCGGCGGACACTTACGGTTTTTCAGGTCATCCGCCGACAGCGTGGACACGGAATCCGCGTAGATGTAATAGCCGTTCTCGAGGTAGTCCTCGGTCGCCAGCTGGCCCACCGGACTGCCCGCCCAGGTACCCGGCCCCACCAGCCCGTTTTTCACCGCCATGCGCATCACCGCGTCGATATAGCCCTTGATGGTGGTGACGCCCGCATCCGACAGCGCAATCTTCTTCAGCTGTGCAAAGGCATTAAAGGTGTTGGTCTGGATTTTATTCTTCAGCCAGTCCAGCCCGATAACCTCGTCAGCCCAGTAGACCTGTCCCAGCATCCAGCCCTCGGCCAGCATCGCCTTCGTGCCAAAGTTCGTGTAGTAGTTGATGCCCAGAGCATCGAGCTTATCCGCAGTGGGGCTGTCCATGTCCGGATCCGGGGTGACGCCGGTCAGCGTTTTGAACTTGAGCGTCAGCAGAGAATCGGAAGCACTGAAGTTGATGGAGCACAACAGTGCGGCTGCGGAAACCGCGCCGGAAGGCCCCGGCATGCTGACGGTGCGATCGGCGAGCAGCAGCGTGCGGTAATACTGCTTTTCCGCCAGGGTTTTAATCTTCGCCAGGGCTTTACTGCTGATATCGGTGACCGTGATGGCCTGAATTTTACCCGCCGCCTGAATCCAGGCACAGGCTTCTTCGAGCTCTTCATCATCCAGCGCTACGCCCACCGGTGCGCCGCAGTACCAGCCCGACCAGCTGGCATTCAGATTTTCGTAAGCCTCGGACAGGGAAAGACGCTCGTTAGCGGAGTCCACCGGCCAGACGGCCACATAAAGATACTGCGGGCGGGATGGCTGCTCAAAAAAGAGTTCCGCCGTGGAGAGCAGCGCGCTGCCTGCGGCGGGAAAATCCCCCTGAAAGGCCTTCAGAGAGCCGTATTTGCGGAAGACGTCATCATCAAATGCGCCAGCCGCCTCCGTGGTGAACAGCGTCACGGTACCAAAATCAGCCGCGGAAACAACGTCAGCGGGCGCATTGACCGTGACGGAAATTACGTCATCTATGTCGCGGGACATGACTACCTCTCGATATTAAATTTAATCGTGCCGGTCGCCGTGGCGATGCCGACGGGCACGGTGTGGATGGTTGAAAGCGGAACGGTGTAGCGATCGTCGTGGGCGAGGGTCAGGGTCATCACGGCCCGCTCTTCCCAGCCGCCGGGCACACCCTCCGACACGTTGCGGGGCAGCGAGTAATTCGGGCAGCTGGTACCGAGCTCAGTCAGAGCCTGCATGCCGGGCGTGGAACCGAGCCAGGCTGAAAGGCGGCGAAGGATCACCATCGCCCGCGGTCCATAAGCCTGCACGCTGACCATCAGCTCAAGATGAAGACGAATTTCCTCCTCATCCTCTGAAATCTGTTTTTGCCCTGGCGGGCCCAGCTCAATGGCGGAGATTTCACGCAGGGTGATGAAACTGGTATCAGGTGCACGCTTACCCGTGTCGGCCAGCACCACCGTTACCGTTTTATCAGGCGTCTGCAAAGCCGCCGCTATCGGGGCCAGCAGGCTCTGCAGCACGAACCGCGATCGCGTAGTAATAGCCATGGTCAGAAAAGTCCTGTAGGTGTGTGATGCGCCAGCGCTCATCGTGCCAGGCCACCACGTCACCGAACGCCATGCGCTGTGCGGCCAGCAACACGATGGCATCGTGCAGACGGGTGCCCTCAGGCGCAAACTGCAGCGCGTCCGTATCGGCGGGATAAATCACCCCGCGGTTGTTACTGACACCTGCGGGCTGCCAGTCACTGGTGGCCGGATGCGTAACCGTAAATTTCCGGCTCATGCGCCCGGTCACCACCCGGCGGACGTTCGGCCTCATTTGCTGGTGCCTCCCGTGTCTGTAATAAAGGTGATTGACTCGTACATGTCGCGTGAAGCAATAAGCGGTTCATCTTTTCCGCCTTTCTCTCTGATGGCCCAGTCTTCATTTGGCTTCAGGTGCCCGTCTGCAAATGACGCGCGGAGTTTTCGCCGCACGCGGCTGCCCACCAGCGTCATCGCCTCCTCTACCGTAATGGTGCCGTTCAGCACCGCCGTGGCGCGCACGGCCATCTCCTTACGGAAATAATCGTTCTGGTGGAAGGTGTAACGAAAGATTGAGCGTTCAGGAATACGCACCGTGTGCGCTGGCACCTGATGGAAGGTCTGAAAGTTGCCGTTTTTGCGGAACTGACCGCTGTACGCAAACGAGCCGTCAGCCCGGATGCGGCGCGTGATGCTGACGGTGTGTTCAGGGATATGCACGTCGCCGCCGTACTCATGCAGCTGCATCAGCCCGGCGTTACCCAGCGGCAGCCCGTCCTTGCGCGGATTATTCTCCTTCGGGATACCCACCTTCACGCCCGCCCGCTTCAGGGAAATCATGCTCTGCAGCAGGGCGGTTACTTTTGAGGTGTCCGGTCTGTCACCCATGGCTACCCCCTTCTCACGGCAATGTACGCCCCACCGGCCAGCAGCCCGCGCAGCAGGCCGGCCAGCCAGGGAAAATACAGCGACCCGCTGTCGTCACCGCCGGCATACTGCAGGCTGACCTTACCGGCCATTTCCATCGTCACCCCGCGCGTCAGTACCCCGTCCAGCTCGCCCTCCTGCGCCGCCAGCGCCAGGCGGCACTGCGCCTGTATCAGCTGAGCCGGAATGGCCGTGTTACTGAGCGTCACGCCGTCCACCACAATCCGGTCACGCGGCCAGGCCAGCGGCTGACTGTCGGTAGTCCGGCGGCCTTTCCACTGCCGGCCGTTCAGGTAGTCCATCGCCTGAAACAGAAGTTGTGCGCACTCAGTGTCGTCATCGGGTACCGACCCGCCGCGGGATGAAGCAAAGTCGCGCAGGTCGCTGATGCGGGCATAGCTGTTAAAACCCGGCGAGGCCGGGTCAGTATCAGGCGTTATCATGCATTATTCCCCGATCAGGATGACGCGCCGTCACCGGAAATCACCGCAGCAAACGGAACCTGCTTGCGGTCAAAGACCCGTTTCCAGTTTTTGGCGAGCGCCATATCGGAGAACGTCGGGGTTTTATTGGGGCTGTCTTCGCCCTGCCAGGAGAAACCGGCAGGCTGGATGATGTAGGTCTGGCGCTCCCAGAGAATTTCAGCACCGCCACCGTTACCGCCGGACGGCAGGCGCTGAAGCTCAACCGGCGTGTGAGGCGCACCCATGCCGTAGCCGAATGCGCCTGTTCCAAAGAACACGGACATGTACTGGCCGTTCGGCATGGTCAGGGAGTCGTCCATGAATATGGGCTTCCCGAGATAGGTGGCCAGAATGACGCGCCCGTCCGAATCCTTCAGGTACTCAATCAGATCATGCTTCACCATGCGGTTCATGATGACTGAATGAACGCCAATGGCTGAGAACTGGTCCGCCGCATCGCCTGCGGTAAAGGCGGCATCCTGAAACGCGCCGGCCAGGCTGTCATGCTCGGTGATGATCATGTCACCTTTGTTGTTGGCCTGATTGCTCAGGATGATACCGCGTGCGGTGGATATCAGATAGCGCTGCCACTGACGGGTCCAGTAGGTGCCAAAGCGGTTGCGGATCTGCGTCATCGGGTCGCTGTTGGCCAGCTCCGCCGTGAGGTCAGAAACGCCGTAGCCTTTGTTCAGGAACAGAACGCGCCCGCGCATGCTGCCCTGCGAGGCCTTACCTACTTCGCCAATTTCATCCGGATCATCGGTAGAGGCATTCGGCGCTTCATCCGCATCCAGATCCTGCCAGTAGCTGATGGTTGCAGTGCCCTGGCTGTTGCGGGCGATGGAATCCAGCGCCGCCAGGCGGGTGATGATGCCGGAATTATAAACGGCTGTTTTTTCCGGGCTGTTTACCGGATCGATGGTCTGGTAGTACTCGCCAACAAAAATGTCACTCAGGCGGGTGGCAGTCGTGGTCATTACGGACTCCTGTTACTTATTCTGTGTTGCCGCGAGGCGCTTAAACGCTTCCGGATCGTCATTAAAGAGCTTCACGCGCTCTGCTTCGGTAAAATCATCCCATTTTTTGCCTTCGGCGCTGCCGGACGGCAGGTTACCGGCACCTCGGGTACCGGTAGCCCTTGACACAATCACCACCGGGGCGAAAAGTTTGTTTTCTTTAAACTCTTTTTCCAGTTCGTCGAGTGTGGCTGCAGAGGGCCTGCCCTCCGCATCCACGACCCGCGTTTTTCCGTCTTCTACGGTCAGGCGGGCGCGGATGTGGGGGATCAGGATGGCCGCGCTGTCGCCCGCCAGCTTCGTCGCCAGCGACTGCGCCACATTGTCCACCAGCAGGGTATGCAGGCGGGACGCGTGCGCATCAATCGTTGCCTGCAGCTCCTGCTCACGGGTGGTGAGTTTCTCCTGCCAGCTTTTCTCCAGCGTCTCAATGTCCCCTTTTTTACGGGCGGCATCTTCACGCTCACGCTGCGCCTGCAGTTCAGCCTCGCGCCGCCTTTCCTGCTCGATTTTTTTCTCGTTCAGCAGCTCAGTGACCTTTTTCTCAAGGCCGGACACGTCCGGCACGCCTTCAATCTTCAGCTGGTAACCGCCTTCGGCTTCTGCATAAAACGATTTCTGGCTTTCATCCAGCGCGTCATATTCGTCGCTGGTCAGTTTAAATTTCAGCATCTGTAACCCCGGGTCAGATGAGTGCAGCCTCGGGCTGCGGTGATAAAAAAGGCCGCCCGAAGGCAGCCTCATGTTAAAAACGTCAGTATCAATTCAGACCGGCGCGCTTAAACGCCGCAGCATCCCGCTGGCGCAGTTCGTCCAGCGTCAGCCACCGGCCGTCTTCGGTATAAAAGGAGGTGAGTTTCAGGCCGCCGCTGCGCAGCAGCTTTCCGCGCACGGGTCCGAGAATGTCATCCTGCCGGCTGGCGCGCTGGCGGGAAATCCACTCCGGATAGGTGCTGGCCGCAGGTACCTCACCGTTCATGCGCTCTTTTTCAGCGCTGGTGAGGTCATGAGGCAGCAACCCCATGTCCTGCCAGCTTCTGAAAATCAGCGTGTACGTTGAGCGGCAGTGAAAATGCAGCCGCCCCGGTCCGTCCCCCCACGGGATACCGTGCTTTATGGGCTGATTATCCGGGGTGTACTGCAGCGCATCGCGGATGCGGCACGGCGGCGAGGTTTTATTGTCCAGGGTGGACAGCCACTGTTTGGCCTTAATCAGATGATCGTTTGCCGCCGCCGTCTGCTCGCGCACCACCTGCGCCGCATGCGCCAGCGTGCTGTAGCCAATGGCCGAGGCGTTGGCGCGACTTTTATTCAGCGCACCGTCCTGCCAGTTGCGGGCCTTTGTGCCGCGCACGCTTTTTACTATTTCATCCGGCGAGATCCCGCTGCCCAGCCCGGTGCGAACCGTGTTCACGATGCGCGCGAAGCGGTCAGCTTCGAGCTTGCCGGTCCACTCCCGGAGCGTGTAACCGTGAAAAGGTTCGGTTACCGCCCGGACGTACGCCTGACCGGCGTCGACTTTTTTCAGCAGGCCGCGCTGGCTCACCACCTCCGGCAGCAGGGACTTCATCAGGTCAAAGCCGAAGCCGGCCTCATACTCCGTGAAGGCCTTCAGCACGTGGCCGAGCTCACCAAAAAAGCGCGTGACCGCCCTGCGGTTGATGTCCCTGACGGGTGCCAGTACCTGCGTCAGCCTTTTTACCGACACCGCGCCAGTCGGTATATCCTCCAGCGCCACCAGCAGCCTGGCCGCCAGTTCCGCATCATCGGTACTGAGTGAAGCCACCAGCCTGCTGACTACACCCGCCTCATAGCGCGTCAGGTGAACCCGGTGGGCGATCAGCTCATCGCGCAGCTCCTCATTTATCGTCGCCATCGCTCAGTCCGGTAAAAGTGGGGAAGCTGTCTTTGAGTTCCTGAAGAATATCCTCAGGGGTTTCATCATCACCGACAAGGCCGGTGCGCTGCTGGTAGCGGATAAAGTCAATCAGGCGCATCTGCCCGGACTGTACGGCCGCCACCAGCGCGGTAATCGCCTGGCTGTCCAGCTGAGCAATGTCATACTGCTTGTTCAGCTCAATGCTGCCGCTGCCGCCGGCAAACTGCGCGGCAAAGCTCAGGGCGCGGTTAACCGCCTGTTCCACGTTGCCGGCGCACAGGGATAATACGGAATTATCGGTCTGCGCTTCGCTTGCCGCCTGTGTGGCGGTGCGAGCCGCGCCGTTGCGCTCAACGAGACGCGCACCCAGCATCGCCATCTGATTTTCACGGCGCTCCGCCAGCGAGGTCATGATGCCCCGCTCCTCCGGCTGGGCAAACTTCATGTCGCCATTGGCGGGAAGCAGCACCCCGCGGCGCGAGCCTACGCAGAACCCGCCGTCCGGAAAATTGGTGTCAATCCACTCCTGCGACACGCCCGTCAGCGCCACCATCGGCTGACCGACCGTATGCGCCGCTTCGGCCAGATCGGCTTCACACTGATAGTGCTTGATGTTGATGTAGGCAATATCGGCCAGCGGCGGTGCGTCAGGCGTGTGGTCATTATTCACGGCACCAATCCAGGACCAGGGGAGCTCATTCAGCGCCCGGCCGCTGCCGTCAGTAAAGGCGGTGACAGCGCCGGGAATGATGCCGGACTCGCCCTCTTCCCAGCGACGGAAATATGCCACACCATCGATAAGCCGCAGCTCCATCCACCGGCGGCGCAGCAGCAGAGAAAAACCGTCCGGATCGTCGACGGGCTCCTGCCAGTGAAGCACCACCAGCGAGGTTTTGTTTGCCGTGACCCGCCAGTTGATGATCTGTTTTGCCGTAAAGAGCTGCAGAACCGGCCGGGGCTGGCTGCTGCCCCGCTGAACACCGCTGCCGGTATGGTCCGTGAGTATCCCCGCACGGCCCCGCTGCAGGTTCTGATTAAGCGCATCGCGCACGAACTGCGCCAGCGGCTGTCCTTCGCCATCTGCGTCTGCCTCCAGCCCGGTTACGCCACCTTCAAGGGTGATTTTTACCGGCTTGCTGAAGGCGATCCCGACAAGTCCCGTCAGGGTCCGGCCCGTCACATTGATGAAGGCAGCGCGCGCCTTGTAGGCGGCGTAGCGATTGCCCTGCGGATCGTCGTCTTCGGCATCGTCGCTCGGGTGCGGCAGGTATTTACAGCCACGCTGTTTTATTTTGCGCTCACCGTCGACACAGTCGCCGACCATGTCCCACTCATCTTTGAATTCACCCCAGGCAGGGTGACGATAGTCCACATTTAAGTCTGACATGATCAGGCCCATTTGAATTTGATAGGTTTTGGCGGTTTGCGGTGATTTTTACGGGTTACCGCGAAGTAGCGGAATCCGTCCGCGCCGTGAGAGGTCGCATCATGGTATGGCTTATCTTTCCAGCAGCCCCGCTTGTCGTCCCACTCCTTGCGGTAAGCCTCGAGATGAGAAATTCCCTCTTCACACTTTGTTTCATCGAAAGCGCAGCGCGGGAGGATTTCGCGTACTGCTTCGATGCCGTCATCAACGGACATTTTCGGCACCACCTGAAAGGTAAGGCTGTAGGTCTGTCCGTCAATCTCATAGCCCTCACGCGCCAGCTCCCGGCGGGTTTTGGCATCTGATCCGAATTCGCGGTTGTCGATGTCATGCGGCCCCCAGTGCTCACCATACTCATAGCCGCGCTCTTTCAGCACCTTCATATAGTGGCGCAGGCCTTCACCGCTGTTTTCGTAGTAGTCGATGACGTGATATTCCTCACCCACCTCCCGGATAAACCAGATAGCGGTGGAGTCACCGACGCCGATATCCCAGAACGTGTGAACAGGCTGGTGGGCATTGTCAGGCAGTGCGCCGATTCGCCGGTTCTCATAAAGCCAGCGGAACTGCTTCGCGTAATAAGCACCTTCGACCGACTGCTGAAACGCTTCTGACGGTATGGACGGATATTCACGCTTCATATCGTCACCGAGCGTTTTCTCTTTGGCGTGATACCAGGCCTGCTGCTGCGGGCTGAGCACGATTCCGTGCTTTGCCTGCAGATCAGCAAAATAATCGGTAAGCCGCTGTGGCAGAGAAGATACGGGCTCGATCGCATACTGCGGATTGCGCCACCAGGTGAAAAAGAAAAACCGCCAGTCGAGCGATGACAGCATTTTTCCCTGTACCTGCGCCCTTTCCGCTTCCTGACAGTAATCAAAAAAGTAGCCTGCCCGGCCCTCTGCCGTGCTCTCGATTGTGGTAAAGCAGTCAGAAGACACCGCCTCGAACGCGCCGGTCACAATTTCGCGGGCTTTATCAGGAAATTTTGCACATATTTTCCCGAACTCGGAAACGTGCAGATAACGCAGTGTACCGCCGCGAAAAGAGGTGCTGATGTAGAGCGATCCACCCTTTTTAAACACCAGCTCGCCCGCCGCATCATTACTGGCGGGGTTCGCCCGCTTTATTTCATCCGGCAGACGGTCGTAGGCGTATTTGATTTTTTCCCTGAACAGGCGTTTGGCGTCATTCAGCGTGTGGGCAATCAGTGCGCAGCGGGCCGCTTCAAACAGCGCTGCATCCAGCTGAATGATGCAGACCTCGGTCGTAAAGCCCAGCTGGCGCGCCTTGAGAATAATATTGCGGGTGTGCATGTTCCCGAAGTACTCGAGCTGCTCCGGCGTCATTCTGAATCTGACCGGCTTCCCTTTTTTATCGGTGATCCAGTACAGGTGATTCAGCCGCCAGAACCTGTCGCGTAAGAGGGCGAGGTGTTCCGACTTCATCATTACTCCTTCGCCAGCTCATCCATCAGGCTGGAAATGGACTGCACGACCTGGCCGGAGTGCTCGAGCTTCTGCCTGTTGGTGTAAACGTCGCCCACCTCTTTAGCCGCCTGCTCCAGCAGCTGTGCGGTCATGCCGAGGTTTTTCATTTTCTCAGCATTCGTCGCCATACGATCAAGCACGCGCAGGCGATAGGCCTTATTAGCTATCGGGATGTCGGAAACTTCCGTCTGAAAGCGGCTGCGGGTGGTGTTAAACATATCCACCCACTTTTTTGCCAGGTTTCGCCCGGCAGCCTTGGTCGGGTCATGAGATTCAACCTGCTGCCGGGAAACGGAAAGCTCAAATTCTTTTTTGACAGCATCGACAACCTGCGAGGGGGTATCGAAGCATGCAAGAGACTGAACTATAAATGTTCTTACCTCCCCTTTGAGTGCTGCCATCGATTACCGCCTGTCAAAATCAGTCAAAAATTCACGCCAGCTTTAACATGCAGGTTCCGCATGCTCTGGCGATATTAAGATGTGCCACCTCCGGCTCTGTGTTTGCCGCATCCACCAGCGTCTGTACTTCGGCACTGGCACCATACCGCCGCACGACGCCCACGAATTCCTCCACGTCATGTCCCCGGAGTGTCAGCACCGGCTGACCGGTATCGCGATTAAACTTAGGCGCACCGTATTCATCCGTTGCCTGCGCAATGTGGTACAGCTCATGTTCCACCAGCGCACAGAACTCAGGGTCGCTGCACTGTGAACAGTAATCAGCGGCCAGTGTGATGATGAACTTTGGCACACGCCCGAACCACTCATGCATCTGCTGCTCCATTCTGGCCTTCTGCCAGCCGCCGGCACGCAGCATGACCTCCTCCGCCTGACCCAGAACGGTGCGACCCTTTTTACTGAATGCTGCTGATGCCCACATGAAGCTGATGTCAGCATCAATCAGATGCGCATGATCCGGGTTATATAGCGCACCGTTTTCGCTCAGGAGCTGCGTCTGTATCCAGTCACAGACCTCGCCAGCCGGAGCGATACTGATATAAGGCAGCGGGTCCGGCGGGTTTATAAACAGTGGCGGTGGCAGCGGTCGGATGAAGGATTCGTCAGTCATACAGAATAATCCTCTGGTCAGCTTTATCTCGGTGGTTTAACGAAGCCACTGAACCCGTTCGAGTCCAGCTCAGCCATAACAGCAATGACGGCCTGAATGCCTTCATCCATCGTGACATCAAAATATTCACCATGTAGATGATGCGCAGATAACTTTTCATGAGCCATCTTTTCAACCAGCCTAAAATCGTAACGCCGATCAGTGATATAGCTCTCTTTAACCTCAAACCCTTCATGCTTTTTGAGTTCGGTGAATCTTCCTGTGCATTTGTGACGTGAAGACATGCCGACTTTAACTTTCTCACCATTGCTGGCGACATAAACTCTGCCGCCGTTACGAGTTAACAGCTTTGCTACCATGAGCTTTCCTTTTGGTGGTGAGCCTAAGTTCACGCGGATAAAAGCAGCCCACAGAGTGAAAGCATTATTGCTTACCCCATAGACTCACCCCGCAAGGCTCTGTGGATAGTTGCCCCGTGACGAGCATTCAGAAGAATTAAATGATTGGATCTTTCTCGGTGTTTGTTTGTGCGGGTAATCCGTATACCGACAACTGCCGAAACAGGATATTTGACCTGTCCTGACGGCTGGCCAGCGGCGTTTTACAGAATTTTATAAAATGCCGGTCTTTCCCGGCCGTCCGTCTGCACCCGGTACCCTTTTTACTCGCGGAGCATAGGCGGTTGCCGTCACAGACTGCGGGTGTTATTTGCCCCACCGCCCGCCGGGGTTGCAGTAATCTTCATCGGGCGCACTGCATGAATGCGCCCTGTGCTGATTACTCAGCTTTTGAATCAGAACCCAGAATATCCACCAGCGCTGTATCCACGGCGGCGTCAATCTGGGTATCCAGATCGGCTTTGATCTGGGTTTTAACAGCGGTGGTGACCGCATCAGACTTCAGGGCTTTTTTCACCAGGTCATCGGTGACGATATCTTTTACTTCCGGCATTGCTGCCTCCTGTTGGTTATGGCTGAAGAGCCACTGTGTGATCCACATGGTTGTGTCCATGCTGAGGGTATAAAAAACCCCGCTTATCAGGCGGGGTCAGGTACGGCGGCGGAAGGCGTAACTGCCTATGCCTTCTCTGCCGAGTTTGGTTTCCATGGTGTTGTGCTCAATGCAGTCAAAGCCCTGGCCGTCGAACCAGCGCAGCAGACCTGTGTGAGTGAAATAAAAAACGTGTTCATCTTTACGGAAATGTTTCGATCTGAGCACATGCTCTGCATCATCAAAAACAGGGATCGATAAAAATACCCATTTTTTTGCCTGCGCAACCGCCAGCTCAGGTTCATAGAGATGTTCGAGACAATCCCACATAGTCAGAGCTTCATAGGTTTCGGTGTATAAATCAGCCCAGACACCCCGATCTTTTAACCAGGAAACTCCAGCTGGATTAATATCGAAGCCGAGTGCATTTCCATATAATTCGATGAATGAACCACTCCCGATTCCGATATCAACGACAATACCCCGCCAGTGCCGCTTTACCATCTCAACACGGGCCAGGTTTAAAGCTTTTCCGATTTTCGTACCAGCCATGCTTTTATATTTATCGAAATACGAATAATCGTAGGGGTGGTCGCTTATTTCTACAGGATACTTACCTATGCCGTGCTCAGGAAGCCAGATCAGTGATGTGGCCTGTAATTCATTGAAGGTTTTCATAACAGCCTTTCGATGGTTGACGCAGGGTGTGACAAACTTTTTGCACGCAGATATGCAATGTGAGCCTCTTCCGAAGAATCGAACGTCCCCAGATGCTTTTTACGATAATTAACTTTAATGCACGCGTAATATTTACCACTACCCGCGCTCATGTGAACTCCCTGAGGAAGAATTTCGCCAGCTAAATTTTTTCGGGTGCTATTGCGAACAACGTTCTGAGAATTCAAGCGCTGCGAAACAAGGCGTAGATTTAACGGGCGGCTATCTCCTTTATTGCCATTAATATGGTCAATGACTTTCTCAGCAGGAATATCCCCATATAACCAGAACCAAATCAGTCGGTGTTCATAATAGTGTCGCCCCTGAAAGGTGATAATCCGATATCCGTTATTTTGCTGACTGCCTGCTCTGTCCCCTTTTTGGCGCTTTCCCCTGGGATTAACAATCCAGATTAACTCACCACTAACCTCATTGAGAGACAAACACCCCTTTAACTCTGCAAGCACTTCGGCAGTTACATCAAATTTACGCGGCATAGCTACCTCCAGATTTTTCAGAGAACGATTTCATGCAGCCACTCGCTGAAAAGAGTATCGAAATTGCTGATGCGCCGGTCGCAGTCGTGATCTGCGCGGGTGCAGCGGCAGTAATTATCGGGCAGCGCCCAGCGTACGCGCGA
>NZ_VWUO01000032.1:0-25655 GCF_008631595.1 Pantoea sp. F_5 | reverse complement strand
CTGGGCGGCTGCCGGGGCCGCTGAATAAGTCAGTGGCGGATGTGGGCCAGGTCGTCTTCGGTCAGGCCGGTCATTTTCATGACGGTATTACGGTCCATGCCGTTCTGCAGCATGGTGCGGGCAATTTATTGAACGGGCATTACACCTTTCATAGTAGCAATGAAATCATGGACCTGAATGCACTGGTTGTAGGGCTGAAACTGGGGTAACGGAATAAGTATCCTCCGGCATAGCCGGAGGTTTTTCAAATGCACCTGTAAGGCTCTGTTACCAGCCGCGCCCTAACAGGCGCATCGCAATCTGACATTTGCATCTATGGATTACTTACCGACCGCAATACCGTCATGAAAATGACAGGTCTGTCTGAAGACGACCTGGCGCAGATCCGCCACTAATCCGTTGCGTCGAGGGACAGGGCAGCCATGGACTGAAAAAAACTCATCCGTTTCCCCGGAAAACACCACCTCAGCGCTCAGCCATCTGGCGTTCTGCGCCCTGGCAGCGCTGGGGCTGGCGCGCCCTGTGCCGAAAACCTGTTCCTGATCCGCTGGCTGGCCGCCGCCCAAAAGCAAAAACGCTTCCCCGGGAGCGTCGCAATTGACCTCCAGTGGTTACTCGAACATGGTCGCAAACACGGCCCGGCCGGCAAACTGCGCCAGCATCTTGACTCCCTCTTTCGCCCCTGCAGCGGCAACCTGGCCGCTCAGTCCGACCTGTTCCGACTCACCTGCGCCTCCAAAACCCTGAAAGACCAGGGCTGGGACAGTAGCGCCCTTACAGGGCGAGCGTCACCGCTTCACGGTTCCGATGGTATTATTGATTGCACCATGAACAGGTAGGACCGCAGGCGGGAGACCATGCCGCACTGCCTATGTGTTGCCACGCGACTGCGCCCTATGTCACTGTCATGCATAACAATAAGTGCTGAGTCAGGCCGTCAGAAGCTGACACCACCCCCAGTACGCCCGCGGTGTCGCTGTAGCCCTTTCCGGCCGTCTGCTGCACCACCGACACGTCCAGGGTCAGGTTCTTCGTCGGCTGCCCCTCAATCCTGGCCTCCTCGCCCGAGGTTACGTACGCCCGTGAGGTGGTTCTCTGCCCCGTTCATGCGCACCCCGGTCTCACCGGTCTGATAAATCCAGTTCACCTCCGCGAACGGCACGAACTCGCGCGCCGTGCCCGTGCCCGTGTCCTTCTTGCTCCTGCCGCGCAGGAAGATGCGCCCATGTCGGGTTGGGCGCAGCGGCGCCCTTTTTACGGGGGGCATCAACATGAGGCATGAAAACCGGGAGCGGCTGCTGGCGGCCAGCGCACAGCAGGTAAACCTGACGGCGGAGCTGGCCGTGGGGCGTGAGGTCGGCCATGAGGAGGGAAAGGGAAATGGCAGACGTTGTGGAAAAGGCGATGAAGGTGATAGCCCTGACGGAAGAGCTGGAAATCCACCACATGCGCAGCCGGCTGGCGGGACCGGGACGGAAGACGTGCGAGGTCTGCGGGGGAGGTGATACCGGCGGGCGCGAGTGCCGTCGGCGGTGACCTGCGTGACCTGCCAGGAAATCCGGGAGTTCCGCCGGAAGACGGGTATACCCAATTGTTACAACCTGACGCGCCCGGCGGGCTTGTCCAACCCCTCGCCTGTTCAGAAACGAATTCTGAACAGACTCACGGTTTGCACTTTGGGTCAACAAATTTAAATACGATCACCAGAACTATTTCCTGGACACTTTTTCCGATAGTGCCTGAATGTCCAGGTGGAAAAGCACTTTTTGCACATTCTTAGTGCAAGGCTGAAAGCTATAGGGGGATGCTTCGATCGGTCTAGATAGGATTACCTGAGTGTCCAATGTGGCGAAGGATTAATGAGAATAGGTAGTTGGTATATTGAGCTTGAGTCCAATCTCCTTTATGAGAACGTAGGTATTTTCCTTGCTGTTGCCAGCAAGTATTGAGGTGATCTCATTCAGATTTTGCGCTGCCCCAAGGACTTCAGATTTTGATGGTACAAACTTTATAACCACATAGTCTCTTTTGAGGCTGCTAGGCAAGGCCGAATACTTCGCCATTAACTGAGACGCAGCGTCTTTCAAATCGTGGATGGTTTCATGATTGGCTCTAAAATTTGTTATCGTTGCTTGTTCACGTAATAAAAGCGCTGTAATCCTCCCTAATTATTCCCGGAATGATATATAAGGCTCAATGAATCTTTTTGCGATGAGCTGACCAACAACAAAAACGGTTACACCGGTGAGAACGGTTACGGCAGCAGACGAACTCATAATTGTACCTAGAGACTGAATCATGGTGGTATACCCTATCTGGAGGGTAACTGCCTATCTACTGGACAGAATGACCTGTATGTCCAAGTGCATGCGGATTTATACTAGCGACCATGATCGCCACAGGAAGAATGGGGTAGCAAATGGCGACTGAGTGGGTAAATGTAGCTGATAACGCCGTTGAAATTGGGCTTGGATCAGCGCTAACAATATTAGGTAGGTATCTGACGCTCAAATTATCACAGCGGCACGAGTTAAGGAAAGAAGCCTTAATTCAGCGACGTAAAGATTTCGACGTTAAAACTGAGCGCTACGTAGATTTTTTATCCAGTTCACGAATGATGATGTAGAAATATATGCTCACCGATTTCAGGCCAGATGGAGATGATTACATGGAGCTTACAAGGCGCCACGAAACGTTATCCCATAAGTGCTTCACCTGCTAGAAATTTGTTAGCTGCGTTTTATTCTGGGCAGAATTACCTGAGCGTCTAGGCTGACGCGGGGATTACGTATCAGAGAGTATTTTCCAGCAGTTCTGCGACCGCACCGGCGCATCGATGCCGGGTTATGCCAGCAGCATTGCCGCTGGCCGCGCAGCTGCTGCGGACGAAATGCCAGCACGGTAAAGGCTGAACACGGTATAATCCCGGCCAGAACATTGTTATTGAGCAGAGCGGATACTCAGCATGAAACTGTACCATTATACTGATCTCAATGGACTGAAAGGCATTATCGAAAATGGCTCACTGTGGGCGACTAATCTTTATTTTCTTAATGACAGTCAGGAATTGCTTCACGGCATGGAATGTATCCGAAAGGCAATCCCATTTATCACAGACAGCCTTCCGCGGGATTACGTAAATTACATTGTCGAGTCAATGAATAAGTATGATCTGAGACAGTCAAAGAATGCTTATAACATTTCCTTTTGCCTTGAGCCTGAATTGCTGAGCCAGTGGAGAGGTTATGCCAGTTCGCAAGGAGTGTGCCTCCAGTTTGAGAGCGACGATCTGCTACAGTCTCTTAATTTCGATGATTGCGAGTATGTTTCGAACAGGGTGATATATTGTGAGAAGGGAGAAACCATACAGGCTAAAGAACAAATAATTAACTTCTTTAATAGTCTGAAGCAGGTGGAGAATGAAGAATACCGGATGCTTTTGGAACCTCTTCATGCTGCAAAATTTGCCAGTACGGTAACACCCTTCTTTAAAAATGACCGGTTCATGGAAGAAAAAGAGTTCAGGTTTGTTCTGTATCCCATAAAGGGTGTCCATGAAATTAATTTCCGCGTCGGGAAAAATGGGCTGATACCCTATATTGAAATTAAAGCCCATCAGGGAGATAAGTACCGGGGGAGAATGCCGATAGAAAAAGTAATCATCGGTCCTAGTTCTAATTCCGAGTTCATGCAGAACGGAATCAGAATGCTACTGGATCAGTACAGATACAGGAATACTGAAGTGGAATTATCACAGACTCCATATCGCGGGTAGTTGCGCAGAAACACCTGAACGTCCAGGCTGACGCGGGGATTACGTATCAGAGAGTATTTGCCAGCAGTTCTGCGACCGCACTGGCGCATCGATGCCGGGTTATGCCAGCAACATTGCCGCTGGCCGCGCAGCTGGAGCACACCATTTGCCAGCACAATATGGGCGTAAAAAAACCGACTGGTGAGGTCGGTTTTTTTACTTCGGCCTGAGCAGGAACCCTGACCGGTTGAGAACATCATCATCTAACGCTTCAATAATATTACCTTTGGGGTAATTTCTCAAGTATGGGGTAGAAGTCAAAGATACACGCTGTATAATCATCGAGTTAGCGCTGTGATATTTTTGCTCCGGAATCGCGCATGAACGATTTTAAAGCCCTGATCAGTAGTACAGGTGGTGCTGTTAACTGGTGCTCTGGCCGGAGTGAGAACATCATCATCTAACAATGAGATATGCTTCGTGACAGGCAATATAAGAGTAAGCGGAGTCTCTCTCGCTCCATTTTATGGAGAAACGGATGATTAACCTGTTAATCATCGTTCTGCGGGCTGTAGTCGCGTGTGCGAATGCGCTGATTGCAGTTCTGGAACTGATCCGCGAACTTATCGACTGATAAGACCGGAAACGTAACTAAGGGCGAAGGGTTAACCACTCTTCGCCCTTTAATATTTATGGGCAGAATTACCTGAATGTCCAACCCATTGCGGCGCAAAATCAAATATGATCACCAGAAATACTCAATATGTGGTTTCGCATGCGAAATCTATTGCGTATCATTATTGATACCCAATGGTTTTTCTGTATACTACTTGTGTCGTCCCGAAAGCACGACAATCAACGCAGAGGCAGATAGCTGCTTCTGCATCTGGCGAAACGCCTGACTCATAGGAGTGTGTATGAAATACTGCAATCATCTCATTAGATTACTGAAATGCTCTCTCAAGTCGTGCCGCCCCTTCTCAAACATTTCGCATGCGAAATCTTAAGGACAGATCCATGACCCTGAAAATTGGACCCATCGGAAAACTCATCGTTGTATGCAGCCAGAAGGGCGGAATCGTTAAATCGCAGTCATCCAGTGAAATTGCACATGACCTTCGTAGTGCTGGCTTTCGTGTGCTTGAAATTGATATGGACTGGACAACTGGTCTGACGGAGAGAGCTTTCCCCGATGACTTACCTTATGAGATAGAACGAGAACCTTTAAGTAACAGTTTTACCCCCGGCGAGGCGAATACATATCAGCTTTTCTTTCCAGAAACAGAGATTCGACCGATTGAACTTCCTGGCGGGCGTTTCTTTATCGGTGCAACCAGTGAGCTTAATGAAATTAACTACCGCAACAGCGACTGCATGTTCGACTTCAGGGATCGTATTGAAGAACTGAAGAAACAGTTTGATTTTATTATTGCTGATTCAGCGCCATCATATTCAAATGTTATGATCGCAGCGCATATGTCAGCTGATTACCTTCTTATTCCTACCCTGCTGGAGAAGCAGGCCCGTAATGCAGTTGGTAAACAACTTACTTATATGCAGAAAATTAAGCGGAACTATAATCCTTCGTTGCAATTCATGGGGACTTATGTAACTCAGACGCAGGTGAAAAATTATAAAAAACCGCTTAAAGAAGGATATCTGGGGCCTATTGATACACTGAATCTAAATCTCCTCATCGAGATTCTTCAAGGTAAAGGCTATTCCGAAGAATACATTCTCGCCTATATATCATTTGTACCTGCTGCTGCAAAAGAAGCGATTGAACTTGGTCTCTCCTTTGATGAATATGACCCTAAGTGTCTTCCTGCAATTCAGTATAAGGAACTTACTCAAAAAATTATCCTGCTCGCAGGAGGCAAGTAATGGCCAAGAAACCTTTTATGAAGCGACTCCAGGCGCAGCAGGAAATGAAAAAAAATGCTGCCGTTGTTTCTGATATTGAACAGGTCATTGCAAATAAACAGCCAGATGAGCAGAGCCATGATAAAGCTGCGCACCAGATTATGGCGGATATTGCCCGCCCGGATATCGAACCTGATGGACAGATAATCCGCGTAGATATAGATCTGGTTTATGCTGAAGAACAAGTGCGACCTGAAGATGACTTCGAGGAAGACATCATCGATGGTATGTCTGATACCTTCGAAACTATAGGGATGCTTACCCCGCCTCGCTGTTATCCTCGCGACAGACGTGGCTACCAGATATGGTTAGGCGAAACGCGTGTTCGTACTGCTCGTAAACGTGGTGATACCCATATTGATATTTATGTTGGTAAACCACCACGGGAAAGAAAAGAACGCATCATCGGCCAGCTCATTGAAAACCTGCAGCAGTCTGGTTTGAAACCATTAGCGACCGCAAAATCGTTCTATGAGCTCAAGCATCAGTTCAATATGACGGGTGAGCAGATCGCCAAAACAATGGGTAAGCCTACCTCATTTGTCAGTAAACACCTTCGTCTCATTGATGCACCGGAAAATGTTACCGCCCTTCTCCGGGATAAAGTCACATCCGATGTCGATTTGGCATACACACTGATACAGGTAAATGAAAAGTCTCCTGAAGAGGCCGAGAAACTTGTCGCAGCTGCGCGGGTGTCTGGTATTTCACGCGCGCAGGTTAAAGCGGTTCTTGATGGAGTGAAGAACAAAAGCAAAGGTGAGATTTCGCATGCGAAATCTAAGGCTCAGAACAAAAAACCAACCAGGCTTTTGGGCAGCAATTCAGATGTAAAAACCTGGCAGGTTGTTGTCGAGATAGACGGTCAGCAAGGGGTAATAATGACTGACCGTGCGCCAGACAAAGATGGGTATGTGTGGGTGAAAATGGAAATTGGTGAGATTTCAGTTGAGGCTTCTGAACTATGCGTCAAAGGGATGCGAGCTTAGTGATGAAATCAACCCCGTTCACCGAAATGGCCACGGCATTCCGTGGCCAAATTGTTCGCTTCTGGGCGCTTCGTTATCCCGGAACGCAATCCGAAGCAGCTGCCGCATTAACAGAAGCGGCTATTAATTTAGGATACGTTACAAGAAGCAGGCCCGTACCCGGCACGGCGTTACTTTCATGGGCCTCTAACCCGGCTGAAACTCCGTTTTGGGCAGCTCAGACAGCGTTAACATTGATGCTCAGCATCGGCTGGAAACCCGAAAGTAACCAGGACTGGTGTGGTATGTCGGCGCTGATATTCAGAGCTAATCGTACACTTCCGCTTGAGCAGTTAGTCGCTTCCTTGCCTGATAGCATAGACAGGCAAACTGCTACCGGATGGTTCGTAGCAGCAATTGAAGAGGATGCCAGCTACCGTTACAACAGGAAATCCACATGACCTTTCAAGAACTTGATGCTTGTATCGCGGGCTCTGGCAGACGTTCTATCGCTTCGGCATTAATCGCTTTTATTCTTGATGCGCTTGATGACGGACAGGATGGAGTTGATCTTGATACCTTCCAGAGCCACACGCGCTTCGTTCGTAATAACGTAACCACTGTAGCCAGTTACCTGCAGTTTCATGGAATTATCCATATACATTATTACCGTGATGGTGCTACAGAACGTCAGTATGAGTCCGTAAATAATTACGGGCGATGGGCAAAGCAGCACTATCGTCCTTCTGAGGCTCTTATACAGCTGCATCGACGTGATTAAATCAAAAGATTTCGCATGCGAAATCCATGTATTCTTCAGTCCGGAACATAGGCTGTATTTCAGGTTCCTCCCATCATGTGACCACCGTGCCGCTACTATAGCCGGGCCGCTTCGAATGCAAGGGTTCGCTCTGCCGGTGTCCTCACCCGGTCGCAGTTAATATCAAAGGCATTACCCGCTGTCTTCCCGTCGTTTTCCGTCTCAATTTTCGCCGTCAAACCGTCCAGCCAGCGTCTGCTTTTTCACTGCGCTGCGGCCTGCGGCACCGCCCTTGCATTCTCCGCTTTGCGCCCGGCTTTCGTATCGGCACGGCGCATAGGGTGCCGCATTTGAGAAAGGAGAAATACCATGTCCCGATTTATTTTGGGTGACTGCGTCCGGATAATGTCCGGCTTTCCGGATAATGCTGTCGATTTCATTCTGACCGACCCGCCATATCTGGTAGGTTTTCGCGACCGTTCCGGGCACACGATTGCCGGCGACCGCACCGATGAATGGCTGCAACCCTCCTGCCATGAGATGTACCGTGTACTGAAAAAAGACGCGCTCATGGTAAGTTTCTACGGCTGGAACCGCGTTGATCGCTTTATGGCCGCCTGGAAAAATGCGGGATTCAGAGTTGTCGGCCACCTGGTGTTCGCCAAAACCTACACCTCTAAATCTGCCTATGTGGACTACCGCCACGAATGCGCCTATATCCTGGCGAAAGGCCGTCCGGCACTGCCTCAGAATCCATTACCGGACGTCCTGAGCTGGAAATACAGCGGCAACCGGCACCACCCGACCGAAAAGCCCGTAACCAGCCTGCAACCACTCATTGAGTCCTTCACACATCCCGGCGCGATAGTCATGGACCCCTTTGCCGGCAGTGGCTCCACGGGCGTGGCTGCGCTTCAGGCTGACCGTCGCTACATCGGTATCGAACTGCGGGAACAGTACCACCGGGCCGGGCAGCAGCGTCTGGCCGCCGTCCTGCGCGCCATGCAGTACCCGGCCGCTAACGACGACCTGCCGGAGGCCGCGTAATGAATTATCAGGGACATGAACAACTGCGTGACGACCTGGCAGTGCTATCCAACACCATGAGCGACCTGCGCCTGCATATCCGGACGCTGGAAGTAAAGTATCACGACGGATGCCCCGCGCTGGTTGATGCGCTGGCCGCTGATTTCCTCCGCAATCTCAACGAGCAGTATCTCGCCGTTTACATGCGTGTACTGGCGTTCAGCGACTGTTTTCACGACTGATTGCGACCGGGCGGTGTTCCGCCCGGTTACCGGTGGCGTACTGGCTGATATAGCTGTTCTTTCGGTTTTTCTTCCAGTTGTGTCTGCCTGTGGGCGACTTCCCTGGCGGGAACCGGCGCTGTCGTAAACGGAGCCGGTAATCCCCGCCACCCTGCGGGGCATGGTCAACAACGACATGAAAACGACGGCAACCGCCGTGATGGCGCTTGTTCAGGACGGCTCAGCCAGCGGCGTTGCCATCGATCCGACCCGCTTTCGCGAGTACGGGATCGCCAGCGTGCCGTCCCTGGTGGTGTACTGCGAGGCGGGCCACGACGTGATTCGCGGCAATATTCATCTGAAGCAGGCGCTGGAAAAGGTGGTGGAGAAGGGCGAGTGCAGGGATGAAGCGCACCAGTTGCTTAATAAAGGAGAGGCCAGATGAGAAGAGCAATACTGATGCCGGTGGTGGCTATCGCCACCACGATGGCGGGCGTGAATGCATTTGCTGATGCTGACGCGCAGTACAGGGCGGGGGCTGATTTTGCCCGTCAGGTACAGGGGCAGGGTGAGAGCAGCCTGAAAAACTTTAACCCCTCAGCGTCTATTCCCAACTATACCGCCTCACCCGGTGAGAAGAAGTACTATGGCGGCGTGACGGCGACCGGTGATGGTGCGCTGAAAGCGGACGGTACCACTGGCTGGACTACTAATGAGGCCACAAAGGCCGTCACCGACTCGTTTGTTAACAACCCGAAGGAGCCCATTTCACCCGACGCGCCGTTTATTAAGGCCAGCCAGGATGTCCAGTCCCGCGCCGATACCCTCATCGGCAAAACGGGGCAGACGCAGTGCGAAGCGCAGAACATCAGCCGCAGCGAGTTCACCAACTATACCTGCGAGCGCGACCTGCTGGTTGAGCAGGCCTGTACCAGGACAGCCAGTATCACAGGTGACTGGAAGGAAACCACTGAGACTAAAACCTACACCATCACTTCATTTAATTTTAGTCGATCCGGCAAGCAAATCGTCTTCAGTTTTACCTCTCCTGAGGCGGGTATGGTGAACAGTGCCAGCCTGAATGTCACCACACAAAATTATCTCTGGAATTCCCGCGCTAATTTTATGAATACCATATTCAATCTTGGCTGGAATGCCACTATTGGCCTCACAGGAGCAACGGGGTTGACTCTGACTAAAGGTCAAACCGTACAGGGTAGTAGCTGCAGCGGAAACGGCAGTTGTACGGGGACGGTCGACAATATTATTTATAACGATATGGCCAGCGGAAAAACGCGTTTTACTCTGACTCTGATCATGCAGGTTAAAAGCCGGGTCTGGATACCCAGAGTGGAATGGGGTGAATCCTGTCCGTTTAGCAAAAGCGAAGGTACGCTCAAGAAAACAGAGTGTATTGATCCGGGCAGTACTAAGACTGTCGTGGTTGAGGGCAAGCCCTACCAGGTTACCCAGGCATGCTGGAAGTACAAAGACACATATATGACCCAGGCTGCTGACAATGGCACCTGCAAAACCTACATGAACAATCCGGCCTGTACGCTTGCCTCACGCACCTGCGCCTTCACGGCAGAAGACGGCAGCGGCTGCCTGCATGAATACGCGACGTACTCCTGTGAAACACGTACTTCCGGTCAGGTGATGATATGCGGCGGCGACACCTTCTGTCTTGATGGTGACTGTGCGCGGGCGCAGAACGGTAAAAATAACGATTTTGCACCTGTCGTTTCGGCACTCGCCGCGCTGGCCGCTGCGGGCAAGGACGTGGCCGCCATTAACAGCGTTAACGTGCGCGCCTTTACCGGCAGCGCGAAGTTCTGCAAGAAGTTTGCGGCAGGCTTCAGCAACTGCTGTAAAGACGGCGGCTGGGGCCAGGACGTCGGGCTTGCCAGGTGCAGCAGCGAGGAGAAAGCGCTGGGCAAGGCCAAAGAGAATAAGCTCACGGTCAGTATCGGTGAGTTCTGTTCAAAAAAAGTGCTCGGCGTCTGTCTCGAGAAGAAGCGCAGCTACTGTCAGTTTGACTCAAAGCTTGCCCAGATTGTGCAGCAGCAGGGACGTAACGGTCAGCTTCACGTCGGCTTTGGCAAGGCCAGCAGCCCGGACTGTCGCGGCATCACCCAGACTGAGCTGCAGCAAATTAATTTTGAAGCGCTCGACTTCTCAAACTTTTTCGACGATCTGCAAAAGAACAAGAAAATCCCGGATAACGACACCCTGACGAAGCGCGTCCGCGAGGAAATCGCCGCACAGCTGAAGAACAAACAGTAAGCCACTCATCACCCACTCAGGACACTCCATCATGAAAATTAAAGGATTTACTGGACGCCTTATCATCAGCCTGATTGTCGCCTCACCGGTGCTTTACTGGTGCGGGAATATCGTTGATGAAACATCGCGCATCGATGTGTTCTTTATGGCGCTGATGATTGTGCTTTTCGTGGCGGGAGTTCTGCTGGCGTGGCTGTTAAACCCGCTTTTCAAACGATAACCGACCTGCTTCGGGATAAGGAAGGTTCCAGTGAAAAAGAGAAAGAC
This sequence comes from Pantoea sp. F_5, assembly GCF_008631595.1. Taxonomy (NCBI): domain Bacteria; kingdom Pseudomonadati; phylum Pseudomonadota; class Gammaproteobacteria; order Enterobacterales; family Erwiniaceae; genus Pantoea; species Pantoea sp. F_5. Next base: position 14,450 of record NZ_VWUO01000032.1, on the reverse strand, counting down.
AGCGTTAGCGCTGCTGCTTCTTGGCAGCGTTTTTTCCGCCACAGGAAAAGATGCCGGCTGGCAGTGGTACAACGAATCGCACAGAACGCCGGAGGACGACAAATCCTCTTCAGCACAGCCTCAGCAGGCCTCGCCGGACATCATGGAGAAGCTTGCCACGCTTCAGCAGGCCACGAAGCGCGCCATGTACGAGGCCATTCTGTATCCGGGCGTGGAGAACTTTACCCGCTACTTCCGCCTGCAGAACTACTGGACGCAGCAGGCCGGGCTGTTCTCGATGAGTGCTAAAAAGGCGATGCTCGAGCACCCCGAGCTGGACTACAACCTGCAGCACAGCCACTACAACGGTACCGTGCGCAACCAGCTGGCGGCGGACTTTGCCGACCAGCGCCGCGCCATTGAAACGCTGGCTCAGCACTATGGCGTGATGTTCTTTTACCGCGGACAGGACCCGATCGACGGCCAGCTGGTTCAGGTCATTAAAAACTTCCGCGAAACGTATCACCTCAGCGTCATTCCGGTCTCCGTGGACGGTATCGTGAATCCACTCCTGCCGGATACCCGAATGGACGGTGGACAGGCCAGCCGGCTGGGTATTCGTTACTTCCCGGCGCTGATGCTGGCCGACCCTAAAAGCGGGACGGTCAAACCCGTCTCGTATGGCTTTATCAGCCAGGATGTCTCCATGTGGCTGTCCATCGCCATTCGCGGGCTGCTGGCGATGGGGGAAAATCGTAACCGCCGCGTGTGGATCTTTGCCGATGAGCTGCCGACCCTGCACAAGCTGCCGGACCTGGTTGAGATCCTGCCGGAGGCGCGTAAGTTTGGCGGCTGCTACGTCATTGGCATCCAGTCCTACGCCCAGCTGGAAGATATTTACGGGCAGAAACCGGCGGAAACGCTGTTCGACGTGCTGAACACCCGTGCCTTTTTCCGCTCGCCGTCGCGCAATATCGCCGAGTTCGCCGCCGGTGAAATTGGTGAGAAAGAAATCCTCAAGGCATCCGAGCAGTATTCCTACGGTGTGGACCCGGTACGCGACGGTACCTCGGTCGGCAAGGACATGGAGCGCGTCACTCTGGTGAGTTACTCCGACGTCCAGACGTTGCCGGATCTCTCCTGCTACGTCACGCTTCCCGGACCTTATCCTGCCGTGAAGATGGCGCTGAAGTATCAGCAGCGTCCAAAGGTGGCACCGGAATTCATTCCGCGCACCATCGACGGGAAAGCGGAAGAACGTCTGAATGCCGCGCTGGCTGCACGTGAGCATGAATCCCGCAGCATCGCCATGCTCTTTGAACCGGATGCCGACGTTATCGCGCCGGAGGTCAGTGCAGAGAATGACGGCCAGCCACAGCAGCCACAGCAACTGACGCCCGCGCCCCGCGCTGCAGACGCGGCATCCGTAGCGGGTGTAGCAGGCGTCGGCGGCGTGGAGCCTGAGCTGAAGACAAAAGCGGAAGAGGCTGAGCAGCTGCCGCCCGGCATCAGTGAAAGCGGTGAAGTGGTGGATATGGCGGCATGGGAGGCGTGGCAGGCGGAGCAGGACGAACTGTTTCCTCAGGATAGGCAGCGTCGTGAAGAAGTGAACATCAACGTTCACCGGGCGCCTGAAAAGGATCTGGAGCCGGGAGGGTACATTTGATGCAGGTACTAGCACCAGTCTTCTGTTCGGATACCCGGAATACGTTCAAACTCGCGAAGGTTATTTGTGACAACTATCAGTCCGCGGCTACGGGCATGTCCGGCAATCATCTGGTCGTAAGGTCCGACAGGCGTTCCCTTGCGGGCAAGTTCAGCCCGGATTTGCCCGCTATGTATCGCTGCCTGCGCGTCATAGTCCAGGACCTCCAGGCGGGAGGCAAAACCCTCCACCACTGCAAGATTACGTTCCGGCACCTGGCTTTTTTCCGCACCATAGATCAGCTCCATCAGGGTGATGGAGCTGATACACATTCTGGACGTGTTGAGGTTGAAGCGTTCCCTGACGTGTTCTGGCTTATTTTTAATGGTGAAAATACAGATATTTGTATCGAGCATGAATTTCAGCATCAGAATCCTTCCCGTTCCTGCTCTTTGGGTTGTTCCCTGACGTTCATAAAGTCAGCGCTGACACCTTCACCGTCAAACCAGCTGTCCCAGGACTCTCCGGCCGGTGTAATGAGCCGGCTTCTGCCAACGGCAATGACTTCAACGTGTTTCACGCCTTCCGGAAAGGATATCGATTTAGGCAACCTGACGGCCTGGGTCCGGTTACTCAAAAAAAGCGTTGTATGCATGACTCTCTCCTTTTTTGGGATATACGCGGTGTATATCCATTATGGTTGGTGGTTTTGTATATGTCAATGGAATATACGTTCCGTTAGGGAGGGTAAGCACCAGGGAGGATACATCTGATGATGAGCATCGGGTCGGTAAAATCCGCCGGCAGCGCGGGCAATTATTACACCGATAAGGACAACTACTACGTTATCGGCAGTATGGGCGAGCGCTGGGCCGGAAAAGGGGCTGAAGCGCTGGGGCTCTGCGGCGGAGTGGACCAGAAGGTCTTTACAAAGGTTCTGGAGGGACGCCTGCCGGACGGGAGCGACCTCAGCCGGACTCATGACGGGGCGAACAAGCACCGTCCGGGCTACGACTTCACCTTCTCTGCGCCCAAAAGTGTCTCCGTGATGGCGATGCTCGGTGGCGACAAGCGTCTTATTGAGGCCCACAATCGCGCCGTGGATACGGCCATTAAGCAGATAGAGGCGATGGCCTCCACGCGGGTTATGACGGAGGGCAGGAGCGAGACGCAGCTGACCGGCAACCTGGTGATGGCGTTGTTTAACCACGATACGAGCCGCGACCAGGAGCCGCAGCTGCATACCCACGCCGTGGTGGCCAATGCCACTCAGCATGGCGATGAGTGGCGAACACTCAGCAGCGACAGGGTGGGCAAAACCGGGTTTATAGAGAATATCTACGCGAACCAGATTGCCTTTGGCCGCCTGTATCGTGCCGCGCTGAAGGATGACGTCGCGGCGATGGGCTATGAGACTGAGACGGTCGGCAAACACGGCATGTGGGAGCTGAAGGGCGTACCGACGGAGCCGTATTCCAGCCGCAGCAGGACCATCAGCGAGGCGGTCGGGGATGACGCGTCCCTGAAATCCCGCGACGTGGCGGCGCTCGACACCCGCCAGTCGAAGCAGAAGGTTGACCCCGAACAACGCATGGCCGAGTGGATGCAGACCCTGAAAGAGACGGGGTTTGACATTAAAGCCTACCGCGAGGCGGCAGACCTGCGGGTTGTGCAGGGGAATATTCCCGTCACGGCGCCTGAAGCCATTGATATTAACAGCAGCGTCGGACAGTCCATTGCGATGCTGAGCGACCGGCGGGCGCGGTTCACGTATTCCGAACTGCTGGCCACCACCCTCGGACAGCTGCCCGCGCGGTCGGGCATGGTGGAGATGGCGCGTGACGGCATCGATGCGGCGATAAAAAATGAGCAGCTCATCCCGCTGGATAAAGAGAAGGGGCTGTTTACCTCGAACATCCACGTGCTGGATGAGCTGTCGGTGTCGGCGATGACCCGCGATTTACAGCGGACGGGGCAGGCCGACATTTTTCCGGAGAAGGGAGTGCCCCGCAGCCGGTCATACAGCGATGCCGTGAGCGTTCTGGCCCAGGACCGTCCGCCGGTGGCCATCATTTCGGGTCAGGGCGGGGCGGCCGGCCAGCGTGAGCGCGTGGCGGAGCTGACGATGATGGCGCGCGAACAGGGGCGTGACGTGCAGATTATCGCCGCCGACAGGCGCTCGCGCAGCGCCCTTATGCAGGATGAGCGCCTCAGTGGCGAGCATATCACCGACAGGCGGGGGCTGACGGAGGGCATGGCCTTTACGCCCGGCAGCACGCTGATTGTGGACCAGGGGGAGAAGCTGACCCTGAAAGAAACGCTCACGCTGCTCGACGGCGCGCTGCGCCATAACGTCCAGCTGCTGATTGCCGACAGCGGCCAGCGCACCGGGACCGGCAGCGCCCTCACCGTCATGAAGGAGGCGGGAGTGAGCACGCTCGCGTGGCAGGGCGGTGAGAAGACGCAGGTCTCGGTTATCAGCGAGCCTGACCGGCGGCAGCGGTATGACCGCCTGGCCGCTGACTTTGCCCGAAGCGTCCGCGCAGGTGAACACAGCGTGGCGCAGGTCTCCGGCCCGCGCGAGCAGGCTGTGCTGGCAGGCGCTGTCCGCGAGGCGCTTAAGGCGGAAAAGGTGCTGGGCGAGCGGGAGGTCACTATCACTACGCTGGAGCCGGTCTGGCTCGACAGCCGCCATCAGCAGGTGCGCGACCACTACCGGGAGGGGATGGTCATGGAGCGCTGGAATGCCGAAGCACGCAGCCGGGAACGCTTTGTCATTGACCGCGTGACGGGCCGCAACAACAGCCTGACGCTGCGCAACGCACAGGGTGAGACGCGGGTGACTCGCCTGTCTGAACTCAACAGCAGCTGGTCGCTGTACCGCACCGGCACGCTGCAGGTGGCCGAAGGCGACCGTCTGGCAGTGCTGGGTCAGGCGCAGGGGACGCGGCTCAAGGGAGGCGATACGGTGACCGTTAAGACGCTCGGGGAGGCGGGGCTCGTCGTCAGCCTGCCGGGGCGTAAGGCGGACGTGGTCCTGCCCGCTGGTGACAGTCCGTTTACTGCCGCGAAGGTGGGTCAGGGCTGGGTGGAGTCGCCGGGCCGCTCGGTGAGCGACAGCGCCACGGTCTTTGCCTCGCTGTCGCAGCGCGAGCTGGATAACACCACGCTGAACAGACTGGCGCTCAGCGGCCGGGCGGTGCAGCTCTATTCCGCGCAGACGGCGCAGAAAACGACGGAGAAGCTGTCGCGTCAGTCTGCCTGGAGCGTGGTGTCTGAACAGATTAAGGATGCGGCGGGGCATGACAGGCTCGATGATGCCCTGGCGCACCAGAAAGCCGGGCTGCACACGCCGGAGCAGCAGGCTATCCATCTGGCCATTCCGGTGCTGGAGGGGAACGGCCTGGCGTTCACGAAGCCGCAGCTGATGGCCGCCGCGAAAGAATTTGAGCAGGACAGCCTCAGCCTGCAGGCCATCGAAAAGGAGGCGGACCGGCAGGTGCGCAGCGGCGCCCTGCTATCGGTGCCGGTATCGCCGGGAAACGGCCTGCAGCTGCTGGTCTCACGCCAGTCGTACAACGCTGAAAAAAGCATTATCCGCCACGTCCTTGAGGGAAAGGAGGCCGTCACCCCGCTGATGGATAGGGTTCCGGACGCGCAGCTGGCGGGCCTGACCGACGGGCAGCGGAACGCCACGCGCATGATACCTGAATCCCCCGACCGCTTTACCCTGGTGCAGGGCTACGCGGGCGTGGGTAAGACCACTCAGTTCCGGGCGGTCATGTCGGCCATCGGCACGCTGCCGGAACGGGAGCGGCCGCGGGTTATCGGCGTGGCCCCCACCCACCGGGCGGTGAGCGAGATGCGAGATGCGGGCGTACCCGAAACGCAGACGCTGACGGCCTTTATTCACGACACGCAGCAGCAGCTGCGCGGCGGCGAACGACCGGACTTCAGCAACGTCCTGTTTCTCGTGGATGAAAGCTCGATGGTCGGTAACGCCGACATGGCGAAGGCGTACAGCCTGATTGCCGGGGGTGGGGGACGCGCGGTCTCCAGCGGGGATACCGACCAGCTGCAGTCCATTGCCCCGGGCCAGCCCTTCCGCCTGCTGCAGAAGCGCAGCGCCATTGACGTGGCGGTGATGCAGGAGATTGTTCGCCAGACGCCGGAGCTTAAACCTGCCGTCTACAGCCTGATTAACCGCGATATCGGCAGCGCCCTGACGACCATTGAGTGCGTGGTGCCGGCACAGGTGCCGCGCAGGGCGGATGCCTGGCAGCCGGACAGCTCCGTCATGGAGTTTAGCCGCGAACGGGAGGAGGCCATCGCGAAAGCCGTGGCGGCCGGCGACATGATGCCCGGCGGGCAGCCCGCGACGTTGCTGGAGGCCATCGTGAAGGACTACACGGGGCGCATGCCGGAGGCGCAGGCACAGACCATCGTTATCACCGCCCTGAACGCCGACCGCCGCCAGGTGAACGCCATGATTCATGACGCCCGTCAGGATGCCGGTGAGGTGGGTGAAAAAGAGGTCACGCTGCCGGTCCTTACGCCTGCCAATATCCGCGACGGGGAGCTGAGGCGCATGGCAACGTGGGAGGCGTCCCGCGACAGCTTGGTCCTGCTGGACAGCACCTATTACAACATTGAGTCGCTGGACGGGGGTGCGCACCTGGTGACGCTGAAGGATACGCAGGGCAACACCCGTAGCCTGTCGCCCGCGCAGGCGGCGACAGAGGGCGTCACGCTCTACCGTCAGGACACCATCACCGTATCGGAGGGCGACCGGATGCGCTTTTCGAAAAGCGACAACGAGCGGGGCTTCGTGGCCAACAGCGTCTGGTCGGTCAGTGAGATAAAAGGTGACAGCGTCACGCTGTCGGATGGAAAACAGACGCGTACGCTCACGCCGTCAGCGGAGCAGGCAGAACAGCACATTGACCTGGCCTATGCCGTCACCGTTGAAGGCTCACAGGGTGCAAGCGAACCCTTCTCCATCTCCCTGCAGGGCACGGACGGCGGACGTAAGCGGATGGTGAGCTTCGAGTCAGCCTACGTGGCGCTGAGCCGCATGAAGCAGCACGCGCAGGTCTATACCGACAACCGGGATAAGTGGGTGGCCGCGATGGAAAAATCGCAGGCGAAAAGTACGGCGCATGACATTCTCGAGCCGCGCGGCGACCGTACTGTCGCGAATGCCGCCCGCCTGACGGCGACGGCAAAAGCGCTGGGTGAGGTGCCTGCCGGTCGCGCTGCGCTGCGCCAGGCCGGGCTGCAGCCCGAGGGCTCGATGGCGAAATTTATTTCGCCGGGGCGTAAATACCCGCAGCCGCACGTGGCGCTGCCCGCTTTTGACCGCAACGGCAGGCAGGCGGGCGTCTGGCTGAGCGCCCTGACGTCCGGAGACGGGCAGCTTAAGGGGCTGGGCGGTGAAGGTCGGGTGATGGGCAGCGGGGATGCGGCGTTTGCGGGTCTGCAGGTCAGCCGTAACGGCGAGTCGCTGCTGGCGCGGGATATGGAAGAGGGCGTGCGGCTCGCGCGGGAGAATCCGCAGAGCGGCGTGGTGGTGCGGCTCGAAGGCGAGGCGCGACCGTGGAACCCTGGCGCTATTACCGGCGGTCGGGTCTGGGCCGACGGCACCGGTACGCAGCCCGGAGAGACGGTTCCGCCGGAGCTGCTGGCGCAGCAGGCCCGGGAGGCTGAGGTGCAGCGGGAGCTGGATAAGCGTGCTGAAGAGGCGGTCCGCGAGATGGCCCGCAGCGGCGACAGGCCGGCCGGAGGGGCTGACGTCGCCGTCCGGGATGTGGTGCGGGATATGGATCGGATAAAAGAAACGCCGGCATCTCCCCTCACGCTGCCGGATGCGCCGGAAGAACGCCGCCGGGATGAGGCGGTGTCTCAGGTGGTGCGCGAGAACGTGCAGCGGGACCGCCTGCAGCAGATGGAGCGCGAAACGGTGCGCGACCTTGAGCGTGAAAAGACCCTGGGAGGCGACTGATATGCGCACTGAAAACCATCCGCTGTTCCCTCTTGTGGTGGTGGCCGACTGCTGGCTGCAGCGTCTGCTTGTGTGGACGCCGGGCCAGACTGACCTTATCAAAACCGTGGCGCTGCTCCTGATGGTGGCCGACCACATCAGCATGCTGTGCGGACTGGATAATGACTGGCTACGTCTAGCCGGTCGGGGAGCGTTTCCGCTCTTTGGCCTGGTCTGGGCCATGAACCTCGCCCGCCATCCGCAGATTCAGCAGCGCACCCTGAACCGGCTCTGGATATGGGCCGGGGTGGCGCAGGGCGGCTGGATACTGGCCGGGCTTCGCCCGGACCTGGGCAATATCCTGTTTGCCTTTGCGGTCAGCGGACAGGCGCTGGCGCTGATGCAGCGGCACGGGCCGCGTGCGTGGCCGCTCTCCCTAATGCTGGTTCTGGCCTGGCTGCCGTTTTCGGCGGGAAGCTACGGGCTGGCGGGGGTAGTCATGCTGATGCTGGCCTGCGGCGTCTGTATGGCGGGCCGGCGCACCACGCGCACGGGACTGGCGCTGTGTCTGGCGCTGGCGACACTCGCGCTGAATGCTGCGGACAGCGCTGCCTTTGCCATCGCGGGTCTGGTGATACCCGGCGTTACCCTGACGGTGCTGAGCCGGACCTGTTGCCGCGTGCCGAGGTTCTGGCCGCGCGAATTTTTCCCGCTGTTCTACGCGGTGCACCTGGCCGTCATCGGACTGATGGTGATGTGATATCTGCCGTGTCAGAATAGGGTCAGTCAGGAGAATACACGTGAAACAGATTTATCCGGAGGCAGGATGAAAGTGCAGGGGCGCCCCACGCTGACGCTGCGCCATAAGACGGAGCCAGAAGGTCAGCGTGCCGTAAACAACAGTGAACCGGACAGTGCGGGACCGGGCCTGGTCACGCGTAAAAAGACCGTGGTGGTGAACACGACTCCTGCCTGGAAGGTCAGGAAGCAGGCGGTGGATGAGAGCGCGAAAAAGGCACAGGCAGATGAGAAGGCCGCCCGAAAAGCAGAGAAAGCCCGGTTGTGGGCAGAGCGACAGGCGCAGGAGCGGGAGGCCATGCGCAGACCAGCCCCGGAACCGGTTTACCGGAAGGTCATGCCGCTTACGGACGCGATCGCGCTCCTGGAACGTTGCTGGCCAGCCCTCGTTACGGACGGCCAGCCGCAGCTCCTGGCGGTCAGCATCCGGGAAACGATGGTAAATGATATTCGTCAGCGCGGGCTGGATATCTCCGTGAAGACGCTGAAACGCTGCCTTGCCGCCGTCACCCGCTCGGATGCGTATCTGGGCGCCATGACGGTGGGCGCGTGGCGTAAAAACCTTGCCGGTGAACCAGTCGCACCGGTGAGTGCGGAGGAGGCGGCATATGCGGTGGCGCGCAGGGCTCAGGAGCATGCTAAACGACAGCGCAGGGCGGCGAGGGAAGCCACCCCGCCCGTGCACGATATGAACAGATAACTGCAGAGAAGAGAAAAATACAGAATGAACATGAATAAAACCCTTTCATTCATGCAGTCGCGCTGGGACGGGGGAACTGACTGGCATTCTTCATACTAATAAGCATCGTCATTTGATTCGCAATCTACATCTATTCAGGTGAGTCATGCGCCAACATGGCTCACACTTTCGCGTAAAGTTAAGTCGCTGATTTCACGAATCTGTAGTATCCTCCGCGAAACGATCCTTGTTTGATCCTTGAGGAGGCAGAGATGTCGCAAGTCGAAAATGCAGTAACTTCCTCATCGAAAGAAAAGCGTTCTTACCGAAAAGGTAATCCGCTAACTGCTTCTGAGAAGCAGTTAGCGGCTGTAGCTCGAAAGCGGATTACACACAAAGAAGTGAAAGTCTTTATCCGTAACCCTCTTAAAGATCGCATGATTGCGCTGTGTGATCAGGAAGGGATAACTCAGGCCCAGTTCATTGAAAAACTCATCGAGCGGGAACTTAGTGAACAGGGGCTGCTGAAGTAAAGGCTTTACTTTTTGATGTTCAATGCTAGATTACTGATCGTCTGAAGGATTTTGGCTGGTTATAGCAGGCATCCACGATATGGATCATGTCAGCGGTGTTGCGGCCGAGCCGGTCCATTTTGGTGCAGATGATGATGTCATTTTTTTCAGCCCGGCCAAGCAGCCGCTGTAACCCTTCTCGTTCGTCTGTAGCCCCGATCATCATGTCGGTAAAAATTCGGTCCTCCCGCACACCGGCATTTTTCAGCTCAGCCACCTGGAGCGTCAGCTTCTGGTGACTGGTTGATACCCTGGCATAGCCCAGTAACGCCATTTCAGTCTCACAAATCGATTATGATACATGAGTGTATCATAATGTATAAAATGCGATTTGTGATACCTGTTTCCACTCTGGTTTTGACGGGTATCAGATATCATAATATCTGATACTGCCAAAAATAGGATACGAAGAACGGATATCAAAGAAATGCGCGAATGACCAGTGATTTTCTGATCGATGACCAGATTCAGAATTATGGCTGCTATGTCGCCGAGCCAAAGGAAGTTCAGCTGGCAAAGTATTTTCATCTTGATGAGCGCGACCTGGATTTCGTTTATCAGCGCCGGGGCAGGCATAACCGGTTTGGCATTGCTCTTCAGCTCACCACCGCCCGTTTTCTGGGCTCGTTTCTGAATGATCTCATGCAGACCCCTGCTGGCGTACGGCGCTATGTGGCTGCCCAGTTAGGGTTACCGTGAGGGACAGGAAGATCAGCTTGGTGCGCTGGGCCTGGTTACGAATGCGGTAGTGCTGTGGAACACGCTTTACATGCAGGAAGCGCTTTCACATCTCAGGATTATGGGGGAAACGCCAGAGGATGAACATATTGCCCGCCTGTCACCGCTGATGCACGGGCACATCAATATGCTGGGGCATTATACGTTCATGCTGCCGGAGGATATTCTGAGGGGAGAGTTGAGACCATTAAATTTCAATTTAAACAATGGATTATTGCCTTAGCGTGGTTTTTTACACGATTGACCGTCAAACCCCTATAAGTATTTCCCTTCCAAGGTGGCGTTATTTGAAGCGGTTATCCTCAATAACAGTGCCCGATTTCTTACTGAGGCGGCCTGTAGGCTCAACCCGAAGTGAAAAAATATGCTTTTCCCTATATGGCAGAAGAACTGCAAGGGTTAAAAGCGTCTTATCGAATTCCCTGCCCCCAGGACCCGCCGCCAACCTGAACACTGGAAAAAGTGCAGAGTTTTCTTTGTGGCAGTGATGAGGAACTAAGCAGTGATTCTCTGTCGCGTCCGGCAGCCATAGCGGATGACAACGCAGCAGCATATGGCGCGTAGTGGCGACGTAATCGCGAGTGAACTTTCCGGAGTTAACGCAGGCAGGAACCGTGCACTGACAGGGTATTTTCCCATGCCGGGCGCGTCAGTGAGGCTCGATGACAGCAACACCCTTCTTGTGGAGTGCTGGGAGAGATATGAACCGTCGTTAACTACGGTTTGGTCATTCAGCCACCTGAAATATTATTCCACGCCAAGTGTTATCGTCGCTGTGGCTTTATACGAACCAGCGTTAGCTCCTTCTTTAATAGATGATCTGACCAACGGGGTGATCTTTGTGACTGTATCTACTCGCCCAACAGGATATTTTTCGATTCCGTCAGCTTTCCAGCGCAGTCCGGTTTTATCGCTGATCGCTTCAATGGTAATATTGCTATCGTCATACAGACTGCCATCATCGCTGGCCTGTCCACCATTGAGCGTTAAAAAGACAGTAGGGGACGAGGTAAAATCACTGCAGTCTACAGAAATCGGAAGCTCAGCTGATGAACTCGGACTGAGTTTGGACACAGGTGGCAGCTTAACAGCCTTAAGTGTTGAAATGCTACAGGTAGGTCTAGCAATTTCAAAGGTTAATATTAATTTACTGACTGTAGCGTTATTGATACTTACTGGCCAGTATTCAGTCCCCTTTACATCGCATTCGTATTGTTGCTTCGTCGACATTGACTGGCCACTTTGAGAGACACTCAGCCATAATTTTGTCGTAAAAAAAAGCGACGCATTGCTTAATTCCAGACTGTCAGCCTGTTCATCCTTATTCCTGAAACCCTTAACCTTAATGTTTAACCCTGTTGAACCATTGACGGGAGAACAGGTATCTGCCCACTGAACTCCCAGACTGACCTGTGATGCTCCCTTGAGCAAATAGGCCGGCAGGGACATAGTGACATCATCAGACCATGCAAAATCAATGCGCCCCAACATGGCAGAATATTGTTCAGCGCTAATCTTTATGTCTGTTTTCGGTACGTCTTCCTCTGCATACAATGCAGGGCACAGAAAAAAAATAATAAGGTAAAATAATTTAGACATACTGAAACCATGCGTTGTTATAGTGTTACAACATTAGTACGGAACTGACATGCTCGATTTTATCTCTTAACCGTGTGTCGTTCATCAGGGTAACCATGAGCATGTTTTTTAATGCACTCCTTAAGGAGTCGCATAGAGATATGTAAACGATGGCGTGTCTATATTTCCATCCTCCACCACAAGGATTAAACATTGTAACATTTTTGCGCACTCCACAAAACCATAAAAGCTGAATTATTTCCTCTTTAATTCAAAGAATGCAAGTTGGCCAGACGAAGTGACCGCGCTCCAGGTGTTTGGTGAACAGGCACAGGCCGTCCCGGTCTGCCCACAGCACCTTGATCATGTCGCCGCGACGCCCGGGGAAGATGAACAGATGCCCGCTGAACGGGTCATCCTGCAGCGTGTTCTGTACCCTGGACGCCAAGCCGGTAAAGCCGTTGCGCATGTCCGTCACGCCGGCAACCAGCCAGATGCGGGAACCCGCAACGAGTGATATCACTGCGAACTCCCCTGCATCTCCCGGATGAGCATCTGCAGCAGTTCAGGCGTCAGTGCTCCACCGATACGCAGCGTACCGGCGGGCAGAACCAGTTCGCAGCAGGATGACTCCCCGGACGGAACGCCGGACGGCAGGGCCTGGCTGCCGGTGCCGGCAGTCAGCGTGACGGGCAGTATGGCTGGCGCATCCGTTCGTGCAGCGAGCAGTCTCTGCTGATAAAGACGCCGCCAGTTGAACAGCAGGTTGTCATTAATATTATTCTCACGGGCCAGCCGTGCCACGCTGACGCCGGGGTGCATCGATTGCTCCACCAGGGCAATTTTGAATTCGCGGGGAAAATTGGGACGACGTGACCGCCTGCGGGGCGCCGGTTCCGGGGCAGCAGGCAGAACGGCGCCTTTACATGATGTCGGCAGATAAAGGCGTTTTTCCAGACTTCCGGCATTGACGCTGACCGGCAGGGGCCACGGTAGCCCGGATTTGCGAAAGCGTACGAAGAGATCGCAGACGGTGGTCTTGGGGATACCTAACCGGCGTCCCGCCTCAATGCGCGACAGTTTTTCATCAAAATGGAGGTGAAGGGCCTCAAGGAGCCATGTCCGGTGTTTCACGCGATAGTGTCCATTAAAAAATGATGGACACTATTTTCCCGGAACAGGAGTCTTCTGCACAGACGGTCTCTGTGTGACGCTTACCCAAAAAGTAACAAGATTTTTGAAAAACAGATCCGGCAGTTCATCCGGATGAATGATTCTGGCCAGTACACCGGCCATTCCATTCTCATGCTGTTCCGCAAATCCGATGACAGGAAAGTTGGTTTCTTATGGTTATGTGCTGTGCAGGATTTGGCCGGCAGACCATGTACCGAAATCCGAACAATCAACATCACAAAATCAATGCGCGGTAAAGGTTGTGGCACCCGGCTGCTGTCCATTGCCCTTGACGAATATCGATCACATATCGTAACGGCAAAGTGTTATCCGGGATCAGTTCTGATGTCAGGAATGCTTAAACGACGGGGCTTTGAAGTTATGGGAACGTCTGAGAGAGGTTCTGAGTTTCTTTGCCTGGAGCCAGAATAAACTACCGACAATCAACACAATGCTACTGACAGATTACATTGACAGCGTGTACGGAACAGTACGTGCAAAACGAGTGGCCATGCGATAAATGGATGCAGACGGTTCCGGATGCGACTCTGTTGTCGTTCAGGTTAAAATACGTCAGCATGACCGTAAGCGGAAACCCGCCAAAATTTTGCGGGATAAATAAATAAGGAAAAGGGCGGGCAGTGACGCGGACAGAAAAATCGGGCCATCTGGCATGGTGCGCCCTGGTGGCGCTTGCGCTGGCCAGACAGAACGGTGATGTGCGGTCACCGGCACAGGAAAACCTCTTTCTGACCCGCTGGCTTGCCACCGCCATGAAGCAGCACCGCTTTCCACGCGAAGTTGCCCCCGACATTGAATGGTTGCTTAAGCAAGGACGCCGGTACGGGGCCGGAGCAAAGCTTGCCAACAAGCTGGACTACCTCTGGCGCTCCTGCACCGGCTCGCTTTTGGAGCAGAACGACCTTTTCCGGCTGACGTATGCCCTGGAGACCGCGAAGGACATGCATTGGGCTTACCGGTTGCTCAGCGACCGGGAGTGGTCGGGACGCCATGCCGCTGCCCTGAATCCTGATGTCAACGGCATTTACGTGTCCCGGACCAGCCTGGACGCGGCGTTTGACGACGACGGCTGGCAGGTCAGCCCGTTAATGGCGCGCCTGACCGGGCGCGTGAAGGGGCTGGAAACGCTGTTTAACCGCTGTGGATGGCAGATGGCCAGCGAAAGGCCGTCCGGCCTTTATGTGCTGACGGCAGAAAAATCTGAATTAACACAAGCACAGGTAAAATCAGCACAGCAGCTGCTGTCTTCAGCTGACCGGAATAACGGCGTTTACTGACTACAGTGGA
>NZ_VWUO01000031.1:0-26139 GCF_008631595.1 Pantoea sp. F_5 | reverse complement strand
CCGGTTCAGTAGAGCTGCCAGAAGGCGTTGAAATGGTCATGCCAGGCGACAACATCAAAATGGTTGTTACCCTGATCCACCCAATCGCAATGGACGAAGGTCTGCGCTTCGCAATCCGCGAAGGTGGTCGTACCGTTGGCGCGGGTGTTGTTGCTAAAGTTATCGCATAATTACCGATAACGTTTGACGCAATGCACACGGAAAGGGCATCATTTGATGCCCTTTTTGCACGCTGTTTCATAGAACCTGGCTCATCAGTGATTTTTTGAATCATAATCATTGCTGAGACAGGCTCTGTTATGCGGCGTTGGATACCGAGTTACGCCCCAAAAGCTCATTCGGTTTGGACGCCTCGCACTGCGGGGCAGAATAGTTTCTGAATTATTGTGGCAGGTTGGTTTATGAGTGCGAATACCGAAGCTCAAGGGAGCGGGCGTGGCCTGGAAGCGGTAAAGTGGGTAGTAGTCGTATTACTGCTGCTTGCAGCGATTGTAGGTAACTACCTCTATCGTGATGTGTCACTGCCACTGCGTGCATTAGCCGTAGTTGTACTGATCGCAGCGGCTGGCGGCATTGCGCTTTTAACGACCAAAGGCAAAGCGACCGTGGCTTTTGCTCGTGAAGCAAGAACAGAAATGCGTAAGGTTATCTGGCCAACCCGCCAGGAAACGCTGCACACCACGTTAATCGTTGCCGCGGTTACTGCCGTGATGTCACTGATTTTGTGGGGGCTGGATGGTATTCTGGTCCGTCTGGTATCGTTTATCACTGGCCTGAGGTTCTGAGATGTCTGAAGCTCCAAAGAAACGCTGGTACGTCGTACAGGCGTTTTCCGGTTTTGAAGGCCGCGTAGCACAGTCGCTGCGCGAGCATATCAAATTGCACAACATGGAAGAGCTGTTTGGCGACGTCATGGTTCCGACTGAAGAAGTCGTTGAAATTCGTGGTGGCCAGCGTCGTAAGAGCGAGCGCAAGTTTTTCCCGGGATATGTACTGGTTCAGATGGTGATGAATGACGCCAGCTGGCATTTAGTACGCAGTGTCCCACGCGTAATGGGTTTCATCGGCGGGACATCTGACCGTCCGGCACCTATCAGCGATAAAGAAGTTGATGCGATCATGAACCGACTGCAGCAGGTCGGCGATAAGCCTCGTCCTAAAACACTGTTTGAACCAGGCGAAATGGTTCGTGTTAACGACGGCCCGTTCGCTGACTTTAACGGTGTGGTTGAAGATGTGGATTACGAGAAGAGCCGCCTGACGGTATCCGTTTCCATCTTTGGTCGTGCAACCCCGGTTGAGCTCGACTTCGGTCAGGTGGAGAAAGGTTAACCTCTTTCCGCTCACAAATTAGCTGTTGCAGCAGGCGCGAAATTTAACTACAATTTCGCGCCTTTTGTTTTTATGCGCTGGCAACGGCGTATGAATCGTTATCACGGGGAGCCTTTGCAGGCGCTATAACCCAATTGAGGAAATATCATGGCTAAGAAAGTCCAAGCCTACGTCAAGCTGCAGGTTGCAGCTGGTATGGCGAACCCAAGTCCACCGGTTGGTCCAGCTCTGGGTCAGCAGGGTGTTAACATCATGGAATTCTGTAAAGCGTTCAACGCTAAGACCGAATCTCTGGAAAAAGGTCTGCCGACTCCTGTTGTTATCACCGTATACAGCGACCGTTCATTTACCTTTATCACCAAAACCCCTCCGGCTGCCGTACTGCTGAAAAAAGCAGCGGGCATCAAGTCAGGTTCTGGTAAGCCGAACAAAGATAAAGTCGGTAAAGTGACTCGTGCTCAGGTACGTGAAATCGCAGAAACCAAAGCTGCGGACATGACTGGTTCTGACGTTGAAGCGATGACTCGCTCAATCGAAGGTACTGCTCGTTCCATGGGCCTGGTAGTAGAGGACTAAGAAATGGCTAAGCTGACCAAGCGCATGACCGTAATTCGCGACAAAGTTGACGCGACCAAGCAGTATGACATTGCTGAAGCTGTTGCTCTGCTGAAAGAACTGGCGACTGCTAAGTTCGTTGAAAGCGTTGACGTTGCTGTCAACCTCGGCATTGATGCACGTAAATCTGATCAGAACGTACGCGGCGCGACCGTTCTGCCACACGGTACTGGTCGTTCAGTACGTGTTGCTGTCTTCACCCAGGGCGCAAACGCTGAAGCGGCAAAAGCTGCTGGCGCAGAGCTGGTTGGTATGGAAGACCTGGCTGAGCAGATCAAGAAAGGCGAAATGAATTTTGACGTTGTTATTGCTTCTCCGGATGCAATGCGCGTTGTTGGCCAGCTGGGCCAGATTCTGGGTCCACGTGGCCTGATGCCAAACCCGAAAGTGGGTACTGTAACCCCTAACGTTGCTGAAGCGGTTAAGAACGCTAAAGCAGGTCAGGTTCGTTATCGTAACGACAAAAACGGCATCATCCACACTACCATCGGTAAAGTGGACTTTGACGCTGACAAACTGAAAGAAAACCTGGAATCTCTGCTGGTTGCGCTGAAAAAAGCGAAACCCTCTCAGGCGAAAGGCGTGTACATCAAGAAAGTCAGCCTTTCAACCACCATGGGTGCCGGCGTTGCCGTTGACCAGGCTGGTCTGAACGCAACAGCAAACTAATTGCTGCTTGAAACGGGCGAAAAATTCACCTAGAATCTTACGCCCGTTGTTCTGTTATTAGCAGAACAGGACACCAGAGAGTCAGATGCGGCAACGGCGTTTAACGCCTTCCCTCTTACTCTGCTGCGTCACACAGAATTTAGGTTGGAGCCAGGCCTTATCCTGGCCTCCGTCCAAGACCGCAGGAGCTGTCTATCTCCGGATAGTCCGCTTAATACCCTGCGTAGACGGTGACAGAACCAAAAGAATTTTTTCTTAGCTGGATTCTGCTCACCGTGTTCGAGCGCTTATTACCCCTCGGGGTGAGTAAGTGAAGTGAGTTCCGGGGAAATCCTTTCCCGGTCAAATCCAGGAGCAAAAGCTAATGGCATTAAATCTTCAAGACAAACAAGCGATTGTTGCTGAAGTCAGCGAAGTAGCCAAAGGTGCGCTTTCAGCGGTTGTTGCGGATTCCCGTGGCGTTACCGTTGATAAAATGACCGAACTGCGTAAAGCAGGCCGTGAAGCTGGCGTTTACATGCGTGTTGTTCGTAACACCCTGCTGCGCCGCGTCGTTGAAGGTACTCAGTTTGAGTGCCTGAAAGACACGTTTGTTGGTCCGACCCTGATTGCATATTCTATGGAACACCCGGGCGCTGCTGCTCGTTTGTTCAAAGATTTCGCGAAAGCGAATGCAAAATTTGAGGTCAAAGCTGCAGCCTTTGAAGGTGAGCTGATCACGGCGGCCAATATTGACCGTCTGGCAACGCTGCCGACCTACGAAGAAGCACTGGCACGTCTGATGTCGACCATGAAAGAAGCCGCTGCCGGCAAACTGGTCCGCACTCTGGCTGCTGTACGCGATGCAAAAGAAGCGGCTTAAGGCCTTATTCTTTTCTTCGTACCTGCTTACGTATAAACTTTTTCTGATTCTTAGGAACAATTGTCATGTCTATCACTAAAGACCAAATTCTGGAAGCTGTTGCAGCGATGTCCGTAATGGAAGTTGTTGAGCTGGTTTCTGCTATGGAAGAAAAATTCGGCGTTTCTGCTGCTGCTGCTGTAGCTGTTGCTGCGGGCCCGGCTGAAGCTGTTGAAGAAAAAACTGAATTCGACGTCGTACTGAAAGCTGTTGGCGCGAACAAAGTAGCCGTCATCAAAGCCGTACGTACTGCAACTGGTCTGGGCCTGAAAGAAGCCAAAGATCTGGTTGAAGCAACTGGCGTAATCAAAGAAGGCATCAGCAAAGATGACGCAGCTGCACTTGAAGCTGCTCTGAAAGAAGCTGGCGCTGAAGTTGAAGTTAAGTAAGACAACCTTCGGGTTGCAGTCTGAGTAGTTTCAGACTGATGGCTGGTGACTTTTTGGTCACCAGCCTTTTTGCGCTACAGGGTCTCAATGGGGTTTCACACTGTTTGTCCATTGCTACTCTTCAATATCTTTCTCTATCGACGACTTAATATACCGCTTTCCTGTGCGGGTTCCCTGCCTTCACAAAAGCGATGAAATGATTTAAGCGTGATAGAAAGAGGTATTGCACTGCTGCCGCGCAGCCAGTGAATCAAACAAAATCGTGTTGCATGAACTGTCCTGTCAGGACGGACAGCGTGGGTCGACTTGTCAGCTAGCTGAGGAACCCTATGGTTTACTCCTATACCGAGAAAAAACGTATTCGTAAGGATTTTGGTAAACGTCCGCAAGTACTGGACATACCTTATCTCCTTTCCATCCAGCTCGACTCGTTCCAGAAGTTTATCGAGCAAGATCCAGAAGGTCAGTACGGGCTGGAAGCTGCCTTCCGCTCTGTATTCCCTATTGCGAGCTACAGCGGCAACTCTGAGTTGCAGTATGTGAGCTATCGCCTGGGCGAACCTGTCTTTGACGTGAAAGAGTGTCAGATCCGTGGAGTGACCTATTCGGCACCGCTGCGCGTGAAACTGCGTCTGGTGATCTATGAGCGCGAAGCGCCAGAAGGCACCGTAAAAGACATTAAAGAACAAGAAGTCTACATGGGCGAAATTCCGCTCATGACCGACAACGGTACCTTTGTTATCAATGGTACCGAGCGCGTTATCGTTTCTCAGCTGCACCGTAGTCCTGGCGTGTTCTTTGATAGCGATAAGGGTAAAACCCACTCATCGGGTAAAGTGCTGTACAACGCACGTATCATCCCTTACCGCGGTTCATGGCTCGACTTTGAGTTTGACCCGAAAGATAACCTGTTTGTCCGTATTGACCGTCGTCGTAAGCTGCCGGCCACTATCATCCTGCGTGCGTTGCAGTTCACAACACCTCAGATCCTCGATCTCTTCTTCGAGAAAGTGGTGTTTGAAATTCGCGATAACAAGCTGCAGATGGAGCTGGTGCCTGAGCGCCTGCGCGGTGAAACTGCGACCTTCGATATTGAAGCGAACGGCACCGTCTACGTCGAAAAAGGCCGCCGTATTACTGCGCGCCATATTCGTCAGCTGGAAAAAGATGGCATTCAGCACATCGAAGTTCCGGTTGAATATATCGCGGGCAAAGTGGTTGCTAAAGACTACATCGATGAGAGCACCGGTGAGCTGATTGTTGCAGCGAACATGGAGCTGTCACTGGATCTGCTGGCCAAACTGAGCCAGTCGGGTCACAAACGCATCGAAACGCTGTTCACCAACGATCTGGACCACGGTCCTTATATGTCCGAGACCCTGCGTGTTGACCCAACCAGCGATCGCCTGAGCGCACTGGTTGAGATCTACCGCATGATGCGTCCCGGTGAGCCGCCAACGCGTGAAGCTGCAGAGAACCTGTTCGAGAATCTGTTCTTCTCTGAAGATCGTTATGATCTCTCTGCCGTCGGCCGTATGAAGTTCAACCGTTCACTGCTGCGTGATGAAATCGAAGGTTCAGGCATCCTGAGCAAAGAAGACATCATCGAAGTGATGAAAAAACTGATCGACATCCGTAATGGTAAAGGCGAAGTGGACGATATCGACCACCTCGGAAACCGTCGTATTCGTTCAGTCGGTGAAATGGCTGAGAACCAGTTCCGTGTCGGCCTGGTACGTGTTGAGCGTGCGGTTAAAGAGCGTCTCTCTCTGGGCGACCTCGATACGCTGATGCCACAGGACATGATCAACGCGAAGCCGATTTCGGCTGCGGTGAAAGAGTTCTTCGGTTCAAGCCAGCTTTCACAGTTTATGGATCAGAACAACCCGCTGTCAGAGATTACGCACAAACGTCGTATCTCTGCACTTGGCCCGGGTGGTTTGACACGTGAGCGTGCCGGCTTCGAAGTGCGTGACGTACACCCAACGCACTACGGTCGTGTCTGCCCAATCGAAACCCCTGAAGGTCCGAACATCGGTCTGATCAACTCCTTGTCTGTTTATGCACAGACCAATGAGTATGGTTTCCTTGAGACGCCTTATCGTCGTGTTATCGACGGTCTGGTTTCTGACGAGATCCACTACCTCTCTGCTATTGAAGAGGGTAACTACGTTATCGCTCAGGCGAACGCCCCGCTCGATGAAAACGGCGCGTTTGTTGATGACCTGGTTACCTGCCGTAGCAAAGGCGAATCGAGTCTGTTCAGCCGCGATCAGGTTGACTACATGGACGTTTCCACCCAGCAGGTGGTTTCTGTCGGTGCATCCCTGATCCCGTTCCTGGAACACGATGACGCCAACCGTGCTCTGATGGGTGCGAACATGCAACGTCAGGCCGTTCCGACTCTGCGTGCAGATAAGCCGCTGGTTGGTACCGGTATGGAACGTGCTGTTGCCGTTGACTCCGGTGTCACTGCCGTAGCCAAACGTGGTGGTACCGTACAGTATGTTGATGCATCACGTATCGTTATCAAAGTTAACGAAGATGAGATGTACGCGGGCGAAGCCGGTATCGACATCTATAACCTGACCAAATATACCCGTTCAAACCAGAATACCTGCATCAACCAGATGCCATGTGTCTCTCTGGGTGAGCCGGTTGAGCGCGGCGACGTGCTGGCAGATGGTCCGTCCACCGATCTGGGTGAACTGGCGCTGGGCCAGAACATGCGTGTCGCGTTCATGCCGTGGAACGGTTACAACTTCGAAGACTCCATCCTGGTCTCCGAGCGTGTGGTTCAGGAAGATCGCTTTACCACCATCCACATCCAGGAACTGGCTTGCGTGTCGCGTGACACCAAACTGGGGCCGGAAGAGATTACCGCTGATATCCCGAACGTGGGTGAAGCTGCACTCTCTAAACTGGATGAGTCAGGCATCGTCTACATCGGTGCTGAAGTAACCGGTGGCGACATTCTGGTTGGTAAGGTAACGCCTAAAGGTGAAACCCAGCTGACGCCAGAAGAAAAACTGCTGCGCGCTATCTTCGGTGAAAAAGCCTCTGACGTGAAAGATTCGTCACTGCGCGTGCCGAATGGCGTGTCAGGTACCGTGATTGACGTTCAGGTCTTTACCCGCGATGGCGTGGAAAAAGACAAACGTGCGCTGGAAATCGAAGAGATGCAGCTGAAGCAGGCCAAAAAAGACCTGTCTGAAGAACTGCAGATCCTGGAAGCGGGTCTGTTCAGCCGTATCCAGAACGTACTGATTTCGGGTGGCGTTGAAGCAGACAAACTGGACAAGCTGCCGCGCGAGCGCTGGCTTGAACTGGGTCTGACTGACGAAGCCAAGCAAAACCAGCTGGAGCAGCTGGCAGAGCAGTACGACGAACTGAAGCACGAGTTTGAGAAAAAACTCGAAGGTAAGCGTCGTAAGATCACCCAGGGCGATGATCTGGCACCAGGCGTGCTGAAAATCGTTAAGGTTTATCTGGCTGTTAAGCGTCAGATTCAGCCGGGTGACAAAATGGCAGGCCGTCACGGTAACAAAGGTGTTATCTCCAAGATCAACCCGATCGAAGATATGCCTTACGATGAAAACGGTACACCGGTTGACATCGTTCTGAACCCGCTGGGCGTACCATCGCGTATGAACATCGGTCAGATTCTGGAAACGCATCTGGGGATGGCAGCAAAAGGTATCGGCGAGAAAATTAACGCCATGCTGAAGAAGCAGGAAGAAGTCGCGAAACTGCGCGAATTCATTCAGCGCGCCTATGACCTGGGTACCGATCTGCGTCAACGAGTTGATCTGAATACCTTCTCCGATGACGAAGTACTGCGTCTGGCTGAGAACCTGAAGAAAGGTATGCCAATCGCCACACCGGTGTTTGATGGCGCGAAAGAGAGCGAGATCAAAGAGCTGCTGCAGCTCGGCGGCCTGCCTTCTTCCGGTCAGATTACCCTGTTTGACGGCCGTACCGGTGAGCAGTTCGAACGTCAGGTAACGGTTGGCTACATGTACATGCTGAAACTTAACCACCTGGTTGATGACAAGATGCATGCACGTTCCACCGGTTCCTACAGCCTGGTTACTCAGCAGCCGCTGGGTGGTAAGGCGCAGTTCGGTGGTCAGCGCTTTGGTGAGATGGAAGTGTGGGCACTGGAAGCATACGGTGCCGCGTATACCCTGCAGGAAATGCTTACCGTTAAGTCTGATGACGTCAACGGCCGTACCAAGATGTATAAAAACATCGTTGACGGTAACCATCAGATGGAACCGGGCATGCCGGAATCCTTCAACGTACTGTTGAAAGAGATTCGCTCGCTGGGTATCAACATCGAGCTGGAAGACGAGTAACCCCTTTTCATGCGGCTTGCCGCCGCCTGAAAGCGCAGGGTTTAAAGCGCTCGCAATTGTACTGGTTACGGGGCGTTCAATTTCGGTTGGACGCCCCCTGAGTCTCACTCCGACGGGAGCTAATCCGTGAAAGACTTACTTAAGTTTCTGAAAGCGCAAACTAAGACCGAAGAGTTTGATGCGATCAAAATTGCGCTGGCTTCGCCAGACATGATCCGTTCCTGGTCTTTTGGTGAAGTGAAAAAGCCAGAAACCATTAACTACCGTACTTTTAAGCCAGAGCGCGATGGTCTGTTCTGTGCCCGTATCTTCGGGCCGGTAAAAGACTATGAGTGCCTGTGTGGCAAGTACAAGCGCCTGAAACACCGTGGTGTGATTTGTGAGAAGTGCGGCGTTGAAGTGACCCAGACTAAAGTACGCCGTGAGCGTATGGGCCACATCGAACTGGCGTCGCCGACTGCGCACATCTGGTTCCTGAAGTCACTGCCATCGCGTATCGGCTTACTGCTGGATATGCCACTGCGTGACATCGAGCGCGTGCTCTACTTTGAATCTTACGTGGTAATCGAAGGTGGCATGACCAACCTCGAGAAGCGTCAGATCCTGACTGAAGAGCAGTACCTTGACGCTCTGGAAGAGTTCGGTGACGAGTTCGACGCCAAAATGGGTGCCGAAGCGATCCAGGCCCTGTTGAAAAACATGGATCTGGAGCAGGAGTGCGAGCAGCTGCGTGAAGAGCTGAACGAAACCAACTCCGAAACCAAACGTAAAAAACTGACTAAGCGCATCAAGCTGCTGGAAGCGTTCGTTCAGTCTGGCAACAAACCAGAGTGGATGATCCTGACCGTGCTGCCTGTTCTGCCACCGGATCTGCGTCCGCTGGTACCGCTGGATGGTGGTCGTTTTGCAACGTCGGACCTTAACGATCTGTATCGTCGCGTGATTAACCGTAACAACCGTCTGAAGCGCCTGCTGGATCTGGCTGCGCCAGATATCATCGTGCGCAACGAAAAGCGTATGTTGCAGGAAGCGGTCGATGCACTGCTGGACAACGGTCGTCGTGGTCGTGCGATCACCGGTTCCAACAAGCGTCCGCTGAAATCGCTGGCTGACATGATTAAAGGTAAGCAGGGTCGTTTCCGTCAGAACCTGCTGGGTAAACGTGTCGACTATTCTGGTCGTTCGGTTATCACCGTGGGTCCATACCTGCGTCTGCATCAGTGCGGTCTGCCGAAGAAAATGGCACTCGAACTGTTCAAACCGTTTATCTACGGCAAGCTGGAACTGCGTGGCCTGGCCACCACCATCAAAGCCGCGAAGAAAATGGTTGAGCGCGAAGAAGCGGTTGTCTGGGACATCCTCGACGAAGTGATCCGTGAGCACCCGGTTCTGCTGAACCGTGCGCCTACGCTGCACCGTCTGGGTATTCAGGCCTTTGAACCGGTTCTGATCGAAGGTAAAGCGATCCAGCTGCACCCGCTGGTTTGTGCGGCTTATAACGCCGACTTCGATGGTGACCAGATGGCTGTTCACGTACCGCTGACGCTGGAAGCCCAGCTGGAAGCACGTGCGCTGATGATGTCGACCAACAACATCCTGTCACCTGCGAACGGCGAGCCAATCATCGTTCCTTCTCAGGACGTTGTACTGGGTCTGTATTACATGACCCGTGACTGTGTTAACGCCAAAGGCGAAGGCATGGTGCTGACTGGCCCGAAAGAAGCTGAGCGTGTTTATCGCGCTGGCCTGGCCTCACTGCACGCTCGCGTTAAGGTGCGTATCACCGAACATGAGAAGAATGAGCAGGATGAGTGGGTTGCTAAAACCAGCATCATCGATACCACGATTGGCCGTGCCATCCTGTGGATGATCGTGCCGAAAGGTCTGCCTTACTCCATCGTGAACCAGGCGCTGGGTAAAAAAGCTATCTCCAAAATGCTGAACACCTGTTACCGCATTCTGGGCCTGAAGCCGACCGTTATCTTTGCTGACCAGACCATGTACACCGGTTTCGCTTATGCTGCCCGTTCAGGCGCGTCAGTCGGTATCGACGACATGGTTATTCCAGAGAAGAAAGTGGAAATCATCACCGAAGCGGAAGCGGAAGTGGCCGAGATCCAGGAACAGTTCCAGTCTGGTCTGGTAACCGCAGGCGAACGTTATAACAAAGTCATCGATATCTGGGCCGCAGCCAACGAACGTGTTGCCAAGGCGATGATGGAAAACCTCTCTACTGAGACCGTGATTAACCGTGACGGCGAAGAAGAGAAACAGGTTTCCTTTAACAGCATCTTTATGATGGCCGACTCCGGTGCGCGTGGTTCTGCTGCACAGATTCGTCAGCTGGCCGGTATGCGTGGTCTGATGGCGAAGCCAGATGGCTCCATCATCGAGACGCCGATTACCGCGAACTTCCGTGAAGGTCTGAACGTACTCCAGTACTTCATCTCAACCCACGGTGCGCGTAAAGGTCTTGCGGATACCGCATTGAAAACCGCGAACTCCGGTTATCTGACGCGTCGTCTGGTTGACGTTGCCCAGGATCTGGTTGTGACCGAAGATGACTGTGGTACGCACGAAGGTATCATGATGACCCCGGTCATCGAAGGTGGCGATGTTAAAGAGCCACTGCGTGAACGTGTACTGGGTCGTGTGACTGCTGAAGACGTTCTGAAGCCGGGCACGGCTGATATTCTGGTTCCACGCAACACGCTGCTCGATGAGCACTGGTGTGACGTGCTGGAACTGAACTCAGTCGACAGCCTGAAAGTCCGCTCGGTAGTAGGTTGTGAAACCGATTTTGGTGTGTGTGCGCATTGCTACGGTCGCGACCTGGCACGTGGTCACATCATCAACAAAGGTGAAGCGATCGGTGTTATTGCGGCACAGTCCATCGGTGAGCCAGGTACACAGCTGACGATGCGTACGTTCCACATCGGTGGTGCGGCATCACGTGCGGCTGCTGAATCCAGCATTCAGGTGAAGAACAAAGGTACCATCAAGCTGACCAACGCCAAGTCGGTAACGAACTCGGCAGGTAAGCTGGTGATCACCTCGCGTAACGTCGAACTGAAAATGATCGACGAATTTGGTCGTACCAAAGAGAGCTATAAGGTTCCTTACGGTTCTACCATGGCGAAAGGTGATGGTGAGCAGGTTGCAGCGGGCGAAACCGTCGCAAACTGGGATCCGCATACCATGCCAGTCATCACTGAAGTAGGCGGTTTCATTCGCTTCACGGATATGGTTGATGGTCAGACGATTACCCGTCAGACAGATGACTTAACCGGTCTTTCTTCGCTGGTGGTTCTGGACAGTGCTGAACGTACGTCAGGCGGTAAAGATCTGCGTCCTGCGCTGAAAATTGTTGATGCCAATGGCAACGATGTTCTGATCCCGGGTACCGACATGCCGGCTCAGTACTTCCTGCCAGGTAAAGCGATTGTTCAGCTGGAAGATGGCGTTAAGATCAGTGCCGGTGACACGTTAGCGCGTGTTCCGCAGGAATCTGGCGGTACCAAGGATATTACCGGTGGTCTGCCACGCGTTGCTGACCTGTTCGAAGCGCGTCGTCCGAAAGAGCCTGCTATCCTGGCGGAGATCAGCGGCATCATCTCCTTCGGTAAAGAGACCAAAGGTAAACGTCGTCTGGTCATCACACCGCTGGATGGTAGTGAGCCATACGAAGAGATGATTCCGAAATGGCGTCAGCTGAACGTGTTCGAAGGTGAACGTGTTGAGCGCGGTGACGTGGTTTCCGATGGCCCAGAGTCTCCACATGACATCCTGCGCTTGCGTGGCGTGCATGCGGTGACCCGTTACATCACTAACGAAGTGCAGGAAGTTTATCGTCTGCAGGGCGTTAAGATTAACGATAAGCACATCGAAGTCATCGTTCGTCAGATGCTGCGTAAAGCGACCATCGTGAGCGCAGGAAGCACCGACTTCCTGGAAGGTGAGCAGGCTGAATTCTCTCGCATCAAGATCTCTAACCGTGATCTGGAAGCGAACGGAAAAGTTGGCGCAACCTTCATGCGTGACCTGCTGGGTATTACCAAAGCATCACTGGCTACCGAATCGTTCATCTCTGCAGCCTCGTTCCAGGAGACCACACGTGTCCTGACCGAAGCAGCAGTAGCAGGCAAGCGTGACGAACTGCGCGGCCTGAAAGAGAACGTGATCGTGGGTCGTCTGATCCCGGCCGGTACCGGTTATGCGTACCATCAGGATCGCATGCGCCGCAAAGCGGCAGGTGAAGTTCCGGCTGTACCGCAGGTGACTGCGGATGAAGCCTCAGCCAGCCTGGCTGAACTGTTGAACGCCGGTCTCGGCGGCAATAAAGACGATTAATCGTCCTTTACCTGATAAAAACCCTGCCTCGGCAGGGTTTTTTTTGTCTCAGACTCAGCTATTCCAGTCACTGCGGCTGATACCGATATCTTTCAGCTGACTGTCGCTTAACTTCGACAGGATGAGGCGCGTCTCACGCCGCAGCTGCCAGCGTTTGTAACTGCGCCACAGGTAACGAACCAGGTGGTAAGGCGTGCCTGTAAATGGTTTAGCTGCGCGATTCTCGTCATATCCCATGATAGTGCCCTCAGTGAAGTATCTGAGGACCATTTTCAGTGGATCGCTCTGTACGATACAGACGCAAAAATCACTTTTATTTAACATACAGATTGCTGTCATGACGATCTGAATGGTAAAAAAGAGGCTGAACTGTACTGGTTACTGCTCAACCTCTGAGCCTGTGGAGATACAATGACCCGATATGAACATCTGGCTACGCTGCTGGCTCAGCGTATTGAACAAGGCTTATATCGCAGCGGTGAGCGCCTGCCTTCAGTACGCAGTCTGAGTACCGAGCATGGCGTCAGTATCAGTACGGTGCAGCAGGCTTATCATCTGCTGGAAGAGAAGCAGATGATTACGCCGCAGTCGCGATCCGGCTATTTTGTGGCGTCACGCAAAGCAACGCCACCGATCCCGGCACTGACCCGTCCCGCGCAGCGGCCGGTTGAGGTGACGCAGTGGGATGCGGTACTGGAGCTGATTAACAGCCGTCTGGAAGATGATGTTTTGCAGCTGGGCAGTGGCATGCCCGATTTGACCCAGCCGACGCTTAAGCCACTGTGGAAAGCGTTCAGCCGCCAGGCGCAGAAGCAGGAAATAGCGCTGCTGAATTATGACAACCTCTATGGTGTCCTCGCTTTGCGGCAACAGGTTGCGCGCTTGGCGATAGACAGCGGCTGCCAGCTCACCGCGGATGACATTGTGATTACCACCGGCTGCCATGAAGCGTTATCAGTCGCCGTACGTGCAGTCTGCGAGCCGGGGGATATCATAGCCGTAGAGTCCCCGTCATTTCACGGCATCATGCAGACCCTGCGCGGCTTTGGCATTCGGGCCATTGAGATCCCGACCGATGCAGTCACCGGCATCAGTCTGGAAGCGCTGGAGCTGGCCTTTGATCAATGGCCGATTAAAGCGGTTGTTGTTGTGCCGAACTGCAATAATCCGCTGGGATTTATCATGCCTGAGCCGCGTAAGCGGGCTTTGCTGGCGCTGGCGCAGCGGTTTGACGCGGCAGTGATTGAAGATGATGTCTATGGTGAGTTAGCCTGGGAATATCCGCGCCCGCCCACCATCAAAGCGCTGGATCTTGATGGTCGGGTGCTGCTGTGCAGCTCCTTTTCGAAAACGCTGGCGCCAGGTTTACGCGTTGGCTGGGTTGCTCCAGGCCGCTACCGTGACCGCGTGCTGCACATGAAATATATTGTCACCGGCTCCACCGCTACGCAGCCTCAGCATGCAGTCTCCGAGTTTATCCGTCAGGGCCATTATCAGCCTCATCTGCGCCGGATGCGGCAACTCTACCATCGCAACTATGAAACCTTTAGCTGCTGGGTACGCCACTATTTTCCCTGCGGCATCTGCGTTTCACGTCCTCAGGGCGGTTTTCTGATGTGGATAGAACTTCCCGAAGCGTTTGATGCGGTCCGTCTTAACCGTGAACTGCGCGAGTCAAAAATTCAGATTGCCGTGGGCTCACTTTTTTCAGCATCGGGTAAATACCGTAACTGTTTGCGTTTGAACTACGGGCTGCCGATCAACGATCAGACGGAACGGGCGCTTGCGCTGGTGGGTGCTGCAGTCGAGCGCGCCATGCTCTCGTGCCAGCATGAAACCCAGACTTCAGCCTCTACGCTCGCGTAGGGAAGAGAAGAAGCAGGGCCGGCAAGAGGAGGGAACCGGCCCTGGTCAGATAACCTTAACCTGACGGATGCCACGTTAAAGTTTTGAATCACATCACGCCAGCGGCAACATGCACCTTTGCGCGGCACTTTCCCGGAATAAGGCTGGCGTTACCGATTTTGCAGCCAATATGCGCGGCAGGTTCCATAAATGCTTAATCGCCTGGTCCTGACAGTGCCAGAAGGGTGCGCGTTGCTGCACGCCAGTCATCTGCCTGAGTAATTGCACTCACCACCGCAATACTGCCCACACCGGTGGCCAGCACCTCGGGTGCGCGCGCAATCGAAATACCGCCAATCGCCACGGTGGGAATATGCGACAGATGGGTAAGATGCCGCGTCAGCTGCTCAATACCCTGCGGTGCAGAAGGCATTTCTTTAGTCTGCGTCGGAAAAATATGCCCAAGGGCGATGTAAGAGGGCTGGATTGCCAGAGCGCGATCCCGTTCCGCATCGTCATGGGTAGAGAGTCCCAGTCGTAATCCTGCCTGATGAATGCGGGCAAGATCGGCCACGTCCAGATCCTCCTGACCGAGATGCACGCCATAAGCCTGATGTTTAATGGCCAGTTGCCAGTAGTCATTGATAAATAAACGCGCGTCGTAGCGTTTACCCAGCGCAATCGCCTGAGCAATGGCAGGTTCGGCGACCTCATCGGGCTGATCTTTGATGCGCAACTGCAGCGTGCGAACGCCCATTTCAAGCAGGCGTTCGATCCACTCGGGGCTATCAACCACCGGATAAAGTCCCAGACGCGGGACGGTAGCGGGAAATGCGGGCATCGTTACTCCTCCTTAATGGCATCGGCGGGGTGATAGAGCTCACCACCGCGGCTGCGGAAACGATCTGACATCTGTGCCATGCCTACTTCAACCGGCTCGGCACGGGCATCCTGGCGTGCCGCAAATTCGCGCACCTCCTGGGAAATTTTCATTGAGCAGAATTTGGGGCCGCACATTGAGCAGAAATGGGCCACCTTGCCCGACTCCTGCGGCAGGGTTTCATCATGCATAGCCCTGGCCGTATGGGGATCCAGCGCCAGGTTAAACTGATCTTCCCAGCGGAATTCAAAGCGCGCTTTGGACATAGCGTTATCACGGATCTGCGCACCGGGGTGGCCTTTGGCCAGATCGGCAGCATGCGCCGCGATTTTGTAGGTGATCAATCCCTGCTTCACATCCTCTTTATTTGGCAGACCCAGATGCTCTTTGGGCGTGACGTAGCAAAGCATGGCGCAACCAAACCAGCCAATCATGGCGGCACCGATACCCGAGGTGAAGTGGTCGTAGCCGGGCGCGATGTCAGTGGTCAGCGGGCCAAGCGTGTAGAAGGGGGCTTCATCGCACAGGTCGAGCTGTTCGGTCATATTACGGCGGATCATATGCATCGGGACGTGGCCCGGACCTTCAATCATCACCTGAACGTCATACTCCCAGGCAATACGCGTCAGTTCACCCAGGGTTCGCAGTTCGGCAAACTGCGCCTCGTCGTTGGCATCCTGAATCGAACCCGGACGAAGGCCATCGCCCAGCGACAGGGAGACATCGTAAGCGGCGCAGATTTCACAAATCTCACGGAAGTGCTGATACAGGAAGCTCTCCTGATGGTGGGACAGGCACCATTTGGCCATGATCGATCCACCCCGAGACACAATACCGGTGAGACGTTTCGCCGTCATCGGAACATAACGCAGCAGAACGCCCGCGTGGATAGTGAAGTAATCGACGCCCTGTTCCGCCTGCTCCAGTAGCGTGTCCCGGAATATTTCCCAGTTCAGCGCCTCGGCCACGCCATTCACTTTTTCCAGCGCCTGATAGATCGGCACGGTACCAATGGGCACCGGGCTGTTGCGCAAAATCCATTCGCGCGTTTCATGAATATAACGGCCGGTTGAGAGATCCATCACCGTGTCGGCACCCCAGCGAGTCGACCAGACCAGCTTTTCCACTTCTTCCTCGATAGAAGAGGTAACTGCCGAGTTACCGATATTGGCGTTGACCTTAACCAGGAAGTTGCGGCCAATGATCATCGGTTCCGATTCAGGGTGATTAATATTGGCAGGGATAATGGCGCGTCCGGCAGCGACCTCCTGACGGACAAACTCGGGTGTGATATCGGCTGGCAGATGTGCGTCAAAACTGTGCCCCGGATGCTGTTGCAGCAGCACCTCACTGCGGATTCGCTCACGGCCCATGTTTTCCCGCAGGGCGATGAACTCCATCTCCGGGGTAATCATGCCCTGACGGGCATAGTGCAGTTGCGTGACACGGCGGCCTGCACGGGCGCGGCGCGGTGTTGGCAGGTGATCGAAGCGCAGGTGATCCAGCCCCTCGTCAGCCAGCCGCTGCTGGGTATAGCCCGAGCTGTTCTGTTCGAGAAGCTCACTGTCGTCGCGTTCAGCAATCCAGTGTGCGCGCAGCTTTTCCAGACCGCGATGCACATCAATCTGTGCCGCGGGATCGCCATACGCACCTGCCGTATCATAGACCGGCACCGCTTCATTTTGCTCATAGAGAGGCTGTTCTTTGCTGCCGCCGATATGGGTCGGGCTTAGGGTGATTTCACGCATGGGCACGCGAATATCTTCCCGGCTGCCGGTAATCCAGATGCGACGGGACTGGGGAAAAGCACTGCCGCTTTGCAGGGAATTAATAAATTCCTGCGCCTGGGCACGCTGTTCACGACGGGACATTTTTGGGTCAGACATAGCAATCTTCCTGTTAAGGGGGAACGATGCTTGTCCGGAGTTCGGAAGGAGTAACCGTACAGACAGCACAGGCATGCTGGCATACAGAGAAGTTTTACTCTTGTTCCCTACGCAGGTTCTAACCTGGTCAGGTTCCGCGGATCCCGAATTAACGGTCTCAGCCCAGCTGGGCACTCCGACAAGAAGCGGTTTTCACGCGCGTGTCTGATAACAGACGCTGGCGTAAAAACCCTATATTTCAACGCATAAATAAGAAAAATTTCTTTAGCGTTTGTTCCTCAGAACCTGTTCAGCATAAAAGGGCTACGGGATAATCTCAAGCCCTTTGCCGTCGTTAACCATTAAGCCGGGCGGGCGATATGGCTGTCATTCGCCACTGGCGGCGTAGCAAGCTGATTATCCCAGGCTAGCTGGATCAGCTTATCTTCCAGCGTAAAGCGTGATTCCAGCACTTCGCCCACTTCAGAGAGAGCCTGCTGGAAGGTCATGCAGTTCTCATCGTCAATCGCCTGCTGCAGGTGACCGTCATACAGCTGCATCAGACGCTCAGTGTTTGCCTCCAGCGGAGGGTAAAGCTGCGCGGCGGCGATCATCGGGCTGTCGCCACTCATTTCACTGATCACGCGCTCATAGATACTGAAGTGGCCGGCAGAAAGATAGTCGACCAGGCCGTGACAGAAGTTGTCGAGTGCCTGCTCATCAAGACGCGTCAGCGCCTCTTTTTTAGGTTTAAGACCGACCAGGTGATAATAGGTCACCAGTAGCTGGCGACGCGCTTCAAGCCACGAATCGACCAGTTCATTACTGCCACCTACGCGTTCAGCCAGGACGTCTAACTGGTTAAGCATATCTAACTCCATGTGAGTTATAGTTGTTTATCTACACACTTAACATCAGGGCTTCAGCGTGCGAGTTGACGCTAAGGATGACGAAATAAATGCAATGCGAAATCTCAAGCGTAGACGCTGGATGGTGGATTGTCAGCCATGAACAGAAACTTTGGTTGCCACAAGGTGATTTACCCCACGGAAACGCCGAAAAATTCGGTTTAACCGGCAGTAAGGCCCGGACCATTGGTGAATGGCAGGGCGAAAAAGTCTGGCTGATTTGTGAGCCGCGTTCCGCCGATATGTTCTCCGTGCGACAGCTGATCGATCAGGATGTGGAGCTGTTTCAGCTGGTGGGTCGCGGTGTACAGCTGGCGGAGTTCTACCGCTCTCATCGCTGGTGCGGCTACTGCGGACATGAGATGCACCACAGCAAACATGAATTTGCCTGTCTCTGCAGCCATTGCCGTGAGCGTTACTATCCGCAGATCGCGCCCTGCATCATTGTGGCTATCCGTCGCGGCGATGAAATCCTGCTGGCGAATCATGCCCGCCATCGCAACAAGGTCTACACCGTGCTGGCCGGTTTTGTGGAGGTCGGCGAGACGCTGGAGCAGGCCGTTGCCCGGGAAGTGATGGAAGAGAGTAATATCCGCGTCAAAAATGTCCGTTATGTGACCTCCCAGCCGTGGCCCTTCCCGCAATCGCTGATGACAGCGTTCATGGCGGAGTATGACAGCGGCGATCTGCAACACGACGGCAAAGAACTGCTGGATGCCGCCTGGTTCCGTTTTGATGCGCTGCCTTTACTGCCACCGCCAGGCACCGTGGCACGCCGCCTGATTGAAGATACCGTCGCCCTGTGCCGCGCCGAAGCGTGAAAGTGCTACACTACACGCCTGTTATTGAGAGAGTGTTGAGATGAGTGAACTGAAGAACGATCGTTATTTGCGTGCCCTGTTACGTCAGCCAGTTGATGTCACGCCGGTATGGATGATGCGACAAGCCGGGCGCTATTTGCCGGAGTACAAAGCGACACGCGCCCAGGCGGGTGATTTCATGTCGCTGTGTAAAAACGCCGAGCTGGCCTGTGAAGTGACCCTGCAGCCGCTGCGCCGTTATCCGCTGGATGCCGCCATCCTCTTCAGTGACATCCTGACCATTCCGGATGCGATGGGATTGGGTCTCTACTTTGAAACCGGCGAAGGCCCCCGTTTCTCTAACCCTGTGACCTGCCGCGCTGACGTTGAGCGTTTGCCGGTGCCCGATCCAGAAATGGAGCTGGGCTATGTGATGAATGCGGTGCGCACCATCCGTAAGAACCTGAATGGCGATCTGCCGCTGATTGGCTTCTCCGGCAGTCCGTGGACGCTGGCCACCTACATGGTGGAAGGCGGCAGCAGCAAGGCGTTTACCAAAATTAAGAAGATGATGTATGCCGATCCGGCGACGCTGCATGCGATGCTGGATAAGCTGGCCGACAGCGTCATTCTCTATCTTAACGCTCAGATCCGCGCCGGTGCGCAGTCCGTCATGGTCTTTGATACCTGGGGCGGCGTGCTAACCGGTCGTGACTATCGCGAATTCTCCCTGCACTACATGCACAAGATTGTCGATGGACTGCTGCGTGAAAACGATGGCCGCCGCGTGCCGGTAACGCTCTTTACCAAAGGCGGCGGACAATGGCTGGAAGCGATGGCTGCCACCGGATGTGATGCGCTGGGTCTCGACTGGACCACCGATATTGATGATGCACGCCGTCGCGTAGGCGACAAAGTTGCGCTGCAGGGCAACATGGATCCCTCTATGCTCTATGCGGCACCTGAACGTATCGAACAGGAGGTGGCCGCTATTCTGGAGCGTTTTGGCTCAGGCACTGGTCACGTCTTTAATCTGGGGCATGGCATTCATCAGGACGTTCCGCCCGAAAATGCCGGTGTCTTTGTTGACGCTGTGCATCGTTTATCACGTCCCTGGCATCAGGAGTAATGATGGACATTGCCGCACTTCGCGCTGAGCAGTTACAACGCGCCGCTGACGTGGTGCGTGAAGATGACTTTGACGTTCTGCCGCCCCGCTTTATTGGCGGGGCAGACGTTGGGTTTGAGCAGGACGGCACCGTCACGCGGGCGGCGATGGTGATACTGGAATATCCCTCGTTAAAACTGGTGGAGCATCGCATCGCGCGCGTTGAGACCACCATGCCCTATATTCCGGGCTTTCTCTCCTTCCGTGAATATCCGGCGCTGATGGCTGCCTGGCAGATGCTGGAGCAAAAGCCTGATCTGCTGTTTGTGGATGGACACGGTATTTCGCATCCAAGACGGCTGGGCGTCGCATCGCATTTCGGCCTGCTGATCGATGTGCCCACTATCGGTGTTGCGAAAAGTCGTCTCTGCGGACGTTTTGACGATCTGGATGCGCAGCCTGGCAGCCGTCAGCCGCTGATCGACAAAGGTGAGCAGATAGGCTGGGTATGGCGCAGCAAGCTGCGTTGTAATCCGCTGTTTGTCGCCACTGGTCATCGTGTCAGCCTGGATACGGCGCTGCAGTGGGTCGAAAACTGTACGCGCGGTTACCGGTTGCCGGAACCGACCCGCTGGGCCGATGCGGTTGCCTCTAACCGAACCGCTTTCCAGCGCTGGCAAAACGCGCTTTAACACTGTTTGTGCTGCGGTTTTGCAGTTACACTGCGGCCAGAGAAACGAATAAGAGCCACCTTTATGTTACAGAACCCCGTTCATCTGCGTCTGGCGAAGCTGGAAAGCTGGCAGCACCTGACTTTTATGGCCTGCCTGTGCGAACGTATGTATCCCAACTATCGCGCATTCTGCGAGCAGACTGAATTTGCCGATCCGGCACTCTATCGCCGGATTCTTGATCTGATCTGGGAAAACCTGACGGTCAAAGATGCGAAGATTAACTTCGACAGTCAGCTGGAAAAGCTCGAAGCCGCTATTCCTGATGGTGATGCATTTGAGGTTTATGGCGTTTATCCGGCTATTGATGCCTGTGTGGCATTAAGCGAAGTTGTCCATGCGCAGCTGAGCGGCGAAACGCTTGAGCATGCTATTGAAGTCAGCGAGACCTCAATTACTACCGTCGCTATGCTGGAGATGACCCAGGCTGGACGCGAAATGACCGATGAAGAGCTGCGTGAAAACCCGGCTATCATCGATGAGTGGGACCTCCAGTGGGAGATTTTCCGTCTGCTGGCGGAGTGTGAAGAGCGCGACCTTGAATTGATTAAAGGTCTGCGATCTGACCTGCGTGAAGCGGGAATTAGTAACATTGGTATAAATTTCCAGCAGTAAGGCGATAAAACGTGACTTCAGGCCCGAATTAGCGCGCCTGAAGGCTTCACATTGGCCCCCTGTCTGGTCTACATTTGGGGGGCTGAAAATTGTGGCTATCGGTGCGTGCAGGCAGAAGAGTGCCAGAATATGGCTTTTCCCTCGCACTCGTTGCTTAGCAAGCGATAAATACACTTTAAGGATAACTTATGAACAAGACTCAACTGATTGATGTGATCGCAGAAAAAGCTGACCTGTCTAAAACCCAGGCAAAGGCAGCGCTGGAATCTACTCTGGCTGCGATCACTGAGTCTCTGAAAGATGGTGATGCTGTACAACTGGTTGGTTTTGGTACTTTTAAAGTGAACCACCGCGCTGAGCGTACCGGTCGTAACCCGCAGACTGGCAAAGAGATCAAAATCGCTGCAGCAAACGTACCGGCATTCGTGTCTGGTAAAGCGCTGAAAGACGCCGTTAAGTAAGACGTCGCACTGCGGTTAAGCTTTAAAACAGGGGGCGTTTCGCCCCTTTTGTTTTTAAAAGGCCAGCCATCATGACTCTGCTGTTATCGCGTTTATCTGTTCTGTTTCTCCCTCTGTTTCTTTTCGGTTGCAGCTCAACTCCGGATATACCTCCCTTTTCTGCCAGTGGCTATCTTGCCGATCGTGGTGTTGTGCGAATCTGGCGCAAAAACAGCGACCATCAGTCTGTTCATATTCGTACCCTCTATACGCCGTTCAGTGGCGGGGAAGGTGAAGTGACTGACTATGTCTGGCTGGAAGAGTCATTGATCAGCATTCAGCGCCAGGTGAAGGGCAAGCAACCTGACGATGTAACCCTGCGCTTCGACCAGGCGGGTGGTCTCAACTTTATGCAGCGCCAGCTTGCAGGCCGGCGTGAAGCGGTCAGCCCGGATGCGGTTGAACTCTATAAGTTTGATGCTCAGCGCATGCGTAACCTCAGCGATGCGCTGTTAAGCGGTCAGGTATTCCTGAAACAGGGACACTGGCTGGGCAACAATCTGCTGGAGAGTTGTGAAGGTCAGCAGGTCAGGCCCGCTTTTGATGCTGACGATGTGCAGATGCTGACACAGCAGCAGCGTAGCGTATCGGCACCGCTGATGGTGTCATGGCTGGACGCGCCGGAAGGCATTCAGCTGTTGCGGATCAGTCAGCAGGATGACTGCTCACAGCAGCCGACAGAAGACGATATGTGAAGTGAAAAGGGGGCACCAGGTGCCCCCTTCGCTTATTTGCGGTTAATAGCGCGGTAGCCGATATCGCGGCGACAGAAACTGCCCTGCCATGAAATTGGCTTTGTCAGCTCGTAAGCCCGCTTTTGTGCCGCAGCGACATCGTCACCCAGCGCGGTGACGCACAGCACGCGGCCACCGTTCGTCAGCACCCGATCCTCTTCCAGACGTGTTCCGGCGTGGAATACCTTGCCGTCGGCAACCTCTTCCAGTGGCAGCCCATGAATCTGATCGCCCTGAGCGTAATCACCCGGATAACCGCCTGCCGCCAGTACGACACCCAGCGCAGGACGGGGATCCCATTGTGACTTTTTCTGATCCAGCTTACCGTCACAGGCAGCCAGGCAAAGATCGACCAGATCCGACTGCAGGCGCAGCATGATCGGCTGCGTTTCCGGATCGCCGAAGCGGCAGTTAAATTCGATCACTTTCGGCTGCCCGGTGTGGTCGATCATCAGACCGGCGTAGAGAAAACCGGTGTAAACGTTGCCTTCAGCAGCCATGCCGCGCACCGTCGGCCAGATAACCTGATCCATGATGCGCTGGTGGATCGCATCGGTGACAACCGGAGCCGGGGAGTAGGCACCCATTCCGCCGGTGTTCGGACCCGTGTCGCCATCGCCGACGCGCTTATGATCCTGGCTGGTGGCCATAGGCAGTACATGCTCGCCGTCTACCATCACGATGAAGCTGGCTTCTTCGCCATCCAGAAACTCTTCAATCACAATGCGGTGTCCGGCATCGCCAAAGGCGTTACCCGCCAGCATATCCTGAACCGCATCCTCAGCTTCCTGCTGCGTCATTGCGACAATCACGCCTTTACCTGCGGCCAGGCCGTCGGCTTTAATAACGATGGGCGCACCTTTCTCACGCAAATATGCGAGAGCCGGCTCGACCTCGGTAAAGTTCTGATACGCCGCACTGGGAATCTGGTGACGTGCCAGAAAATCTTTGGTGAAGGCTTTAGAGCCTTCCAGCTGTGCTGCGGCCTGTGTCGGACCAAAGATAGCCAGCCCCGCTTCACGGAAGGCATCCACGACGCCAATCACCAGCGGCGCTTCCGGCCCGACAATCGTCAGATCGATCTTTTCACGCTGGGCAAAATCCAGCAGGGCAGGGATATCGGTCGCACTGATTGCGACATTCTGCAGCGCAGGCTCTAATGCCGTACCGGCGTTACCCGGTGCAACAAAGACGGTTTCTGCCAGCGGCGACTGTGCCGCTTTCCAGGCCAGCGCGTGTTCACGTCCGCCATTACCAATCACTAAAATTTTCATCTGTTACTCTCCGGAACGATTAATGACGGAAGTGGCGCATATCGGTAAAGATCATGGCAATGCCGTGCTCATCTGCCGCCGCAATCACCTCTTCATCGCGGATAGAGCCGCCAGGCTGAATTACACAGCTCACGCCCACCGCAGCGGCCGCATCAATACCGTCGCGGAATGGGAAGAACGCATCTGACGCCATGGCAGAACCTTTCACTTCCAGTCCTTCATCGCCCGCTTTGATACCGGCAATTTTAGCGGAGTAGACGCGGCTCATCTGGCCGGCACCAATTCCGATCGTCATCCCGTCACGCGCATAGACAATGGCGTTGGATTTAACAAACTTCGCGACCTTCCAGCAGAAGAGGGCATCACGCAGCTCCTGCTCCGATGGCTGACGCTTGCTGACCACGCGCAGCTGGCTGGCATCGACCATACCGAGATCGCGATCCTGAACCAGCAGGCCACCGTTGACGCGTTTGAAATCCAGCGCTGCCGTGCGGTTTTGCCACTGGCCGCAGATCAGGACACGGACATTCTGTTTCGTCGCGGTAATCTTCAGTGCGGCCTCGGAAACGGCTGGCGCGATGATCACCTCAACGAACTGGCGGCTGATAATGGCCTGTGCTGTCGCTTCATCCAGCTCGCGGTTAAAGGCGATGATGCCCCCGAACGCAGAGGTAGGGTCGGTCTGGTAAGCACGGTCATAGGCTGACAGCAGGTCGTCGCCGGTCGCAACGCCACAGGGGTTAGCATGTTTAACAATGACACAGGCGGGGTCACTGAACTCTTTGACACACTCGAGTGCAGCATCCGTGTCAGCGATATTGTTATAGGAGAGCGCTTTGCCCTGAACCTGTTGCGCGGTGGCAACCGAGGCTTCAGCAACCTGCTCTTCTATATAGAAGGCCGCCTGCTGGTGGCTGTTTTCGCCGTAACGCATATCCTGCTTCTTGATGAAGTTCAGATTCAGGGTACGCGGGAAGCGACCTGCAGGCTGATTGCGTTCACCGTGATAGGCGGGCACCAGACTACCAAAGTAGTTCGCGATCATACCGTCGTAAGCGGCGGTGTGTTCAAACGCTTTGATCGCCAGATCGAAACGGGTGGCGAGCGTCAGGCCGTTCTGGTGGGCATCCATTTCAGCAATGATGGCGTCGTAGTCGCCGCTGCTGACCACGATGGCCACATCTTTGTGGTTCTTGGCGGCAGAGCGCACCATGGTCGGACCGCCGATATCAATGTTTTCTACTGCGTCTTCCAGTGAGCATCCTTCACGGGCAACAGTCTGTGCAAAGGGATAGAGATTAACGACCACCATGTCGATAGGGCTGATGTCATGCTGCGCCATGATGGCATCATCCTGGCCGCGACGACCCAGAATGCCGCCATGCACTTTCGGATGCAGGGTTTTGACGCGTCCATCCATCATTTCCGGGAAACCGGTGTAATCAGAGACTTCTGTGACAGCCAGACCCGCATCCGCCAGCAGGCGAGCGGTTCCACCTGTGGAGAGCAGTTCGACACCGCGACTGGAGAGCGCCTGAGCAAATTCGAGGATGCCGGCTTTGTCAGAGACACTGAGCAAGGCGCGGCGTACAGGACGAGGTTGTTGCATGGTGGTTTATCCCTTGGCTTTGTTTCGCGTATAGAAGAGCGTTACATCAGGTTTTACAGCGGTTTTCTCTTCTATATAAGAAGGAAAGATCAAAAACCTCAGGTAACGCCCCTAAAAGGGGAGTCCGTCATATTGCCCGGCATTGTAGCGAAAACGTTTGCGTGATGCTCGCCTAAATTTGCCAGGCCCGGCGAATGTGGATAACGCTGTGTGTAACTGCGTATAACAGCGGCTTTTGCTGTGGAATGCAGCGAACGCGCTTTTTTCTGCAATTTATGGGTTGCGCCTGTCTGACAACTCCCTATAATGCGCCTCCATCGACACGGCACACCGGCAACGGGAAACGGGTTAAGAGGTTCAGGAGACTGACCCGCCGGAGAAAAACTTCTGAAAAAGAGGTTGACTCTGAAGGAGGAAAGCGTAATATACGCCACCTCGCGACAGGACGCTAACGCACTGTTCGCACTGCTCTTTAACAATTTATCAGACAATCTGTGTGGGCACTCGCAGGATTGATATCAGCGTCTTTGGACGCACAAAAATATCAAAGCCTCACGAGTGAACACATAATGAAATTCATTATGACGTTTTACAGATGAGCATCGCTGAACTGGTTTCAGCAAATCAAACTTAAATTGAAGAGTTTGATCATGGCT
>NZ_VWUO01000030.1:0-28585 GCF_008631595.1 Pantoea sp. F_5 | reverse complement strand
CCGGTTCAGTAGAGCTGCCAGAAGGCGTTGAAATGGTCATGCCAGGCGACAACATCAAAATGGTTGTTACCCTGATCCACCCAATCGCAATGGACGAAGGTCTGCGCTTCGCAATCCGCGAAGGTGGCCGTACCGTTGGCGCGGGTGTTGTTGCTAAAGTTATCGCTTAATTGTGATATCTGCTGTGGTCGTGCAAACGGCCACTGCAACACAAAGAAAAGAGCACTTCGGTGCTCTTTTTTTTTGCCTGAAGAGCGTCATAACCCTGCAAAGGGTAGGTTTGTAATAAAAACGATTCGCATTTACACTGTGTACAGAAAATGGTCTTGAGTGATGAAAGAATGTACGTCTGCCTGTGTAATGCCATCAGTGATAAAACCCTTCGTGAAGTTGTACGGCGCTATCAGCCCAAATCCATCCAGCAACTGCGTCATTTTGTACCGGTCGGCAAACAGTGCGGTAAATGTCTGCGCGCCGCGCGGGAAATCATGGATGAAGAGATGCAGCATCCACCACTCTATAAAGAGATCGCCTGACACACCGCGTGTGCGAATACCCACAATATCTGTCGCGTTTTTTTGACTTCTTTTTAATCACATCTACGATCTGATAAAGCAGACGCGGAGGGTTAACAATGAAGGGCGATATCAAAGTTATCAGTCATCTCAATAAACTGCTTGGAAATGAACTGGTTGCCATCAATCAGTATTTTCTGCATGCGCGCATGTTTAAAAACTGGGGGCTGACGCGCCTCAACGATGTGGAGTATCACGAATCGATCGACGAGATGAAGCATGCGGACAAGTACATTGAACGCATTCTTTTTCTCGAAGGCATTCCAAATCTTCAGGATCTGGGACGTCTGCGTATCGGTGAAGACGTTGAGGAAATGCTGAGTTCAGACCTGAATCTGGAGCTGGAAGGCGCTAAAGATCTGCGTGAGGCTATCTCTTATGCTGACAAGGTACATGACTATGTCAGCCGTGACATGATGATTGAAATCCTGGCTGATGAAGAGCATCACATCGACTGGATTGAAACGGAACTTGAGTTGATCCAGAAGATGGGTATCCAGAACTATCTGCAGGCTCAAATTAAAGAAGAGTGAATCGGGTCTGCAGCACGATTGTTACCCAGCCCGCAATGGCCAGGAAAGGGCCAAACGGCAGCGGGCTGTTCCCCTGAATTGCCATCCGATGCTGCAGCATTACAACTGCCGCCAGTGCCAGGAAAGTGCTACCCAGTGCAATCCAGGGTAATGCCTGCCATCCACAGCATGCGCCCAATGCCGCGAAAAGCTTCATATCACCATAACCTAATCCTTCATAGCCACGAACCTGCCGATAACTGCAGGCGAGCAGCCATAATGCACAATAGCCCGACAGCGCACCCCAGATCGCCGCTGTTTCGTTACCGGTCACGCTGGCGTGGAGTAATCCCAGCCAGAGCAGCAGATAGCTGAGCGGGTCAGGTATACAGAAGTGCTGACGGTCAATGATCGCTATCAGTAGCAGCAGACTTGAGGCAGAGATAATAAAAATAGCGGCTTCAGGCCCATCAAAGCTATTCAGCACCAGCAGGCAAAGGATTGCGATCAGCCATTCAGTAATGAAGCTATCTGAGCCGAATGAATGACGACAGAAGCGACATCGTCCTTTTAAACCCGCCCAGCTGACAAGGGGCAGAACGTCACGCCACAGCAAGCGCTGCTGACAATGACCACACCGTGAACCGGGAAAGCAGAGTGCGACAAACCATTGAATGGGTGATAGGGCGGGTGAGAAACGCATACAGGCCAGCGAAAGAAAGCTTCCCAGTGCGCCTCCGCAAGTGAGTACTGCAAATTGAGTGATCAGTAACATGATGTTGCTCCGGATGAGAGGTTAAAAGCACTTTCATCGGCTTCTCGTTCTGTGTCACCCATGGATAAATAACGGCCGAAACGTGTTCGCAAAAAAATTTGTGATTTAACCGCTCTGCAGCAGTGCAATGCGACGCGTGCCTCACGAACCGGCCACTTTTTAACAGGGAAAACCGCAACACGGGTTGCTTCCTGAACAGATTTACGTATAATGCGCGGGCCTGCAGATATTGCAGGCGCGATTCGAGCAGAATCGCAGACGGCTGAAATATAGGCCGCCTGACAATACTCCCAATTGGGGAGTTATATGCTGAACGATTACACTCTCCCATCAATCGTAATGGGCTCGAGTAGTAATTTTTTTCGTCTATAAAAAGTTTGGAGCTCTGGTCTCATGCAGAACCAAAGAATCCGTATCCGTCTTAAAGCGTTTGATCATCGTCTGATCGATCAATCAACCGCGGAAATCGTTGAGACCGCCAAGCGCACTGGTGCGCAGGTTCGTGGTCCAATCCCGCTGCCAACCCGCAAAGAGCGTTTTACTGTTCTGATCTCTCCGCACGTTAACAAAGATGCGCGTGATCAGTACGAAATCCGCACTCACAAGCGTCTGGTAGACATCGTTGAGCCAACTGAAAAAACGGTTGATGCTCTGATGCGTCTGGATCTGGCTGCCGGTGTTGACGTGCAGATCAGCCTGGGTTAATCAGGTCATCGAGCGATTGAGAGGTTGAAACAATGATTGGTTTAGTCGGTAAAAAAGTGGGCATGACCCGCATCTTCACTGAAGATGGCGTTTCTATCCCAGTAACCGTAATCGAAGTTGAAGCGAACCGCGTTACTCAGGTCAAAGGCCTGGAAAACGATGGTTACCAGGCAATTCAGGTTACCACCGGTGCTAAAAAAGCAAACCGTGTGACCAAACCTGAAGCTGGTCATTTTGCTAAAGCTGGCGTTGAAGCTGGCCGTGGCCTGTGGGAATTCCGCACCGCTGAAGGTGACGAGTATTCTGTAGGTCAGAGCATCAGCGTTGAGATTTTCGCTGACGTTAAGAAAGTTGACGTAACCGGTACCTCTAAAGGTAAAGGTTTCGCCGGTACCGTTAAGCGCTGGAACTTCCGTACCCAGGACGCAACTCACGGTAACTCCTTGTCTCACCGCGTTCCGGGTTCTATCGGTCAGAACCAGACTCCGGGCAAAGTGTTCAAAGGCAAGAAAATGGCAGGTCAGCTGGGTAATGAGCGCGTAACCGTTCAGAGTCTGGACGTAGTACGTGTTGACGCTGAGCGCAACCTGCTGCTGGTTAAAGGTGCAGTTCCCGGTGCTACCGGT
Source organism: Pantoea sp. F_5 (assembly GCF_008631595.1). Lineage (NCBI taxonomy): Bacteria > Pseudomonadati > Pseudomonadota > Gammaproteobacteria > Enterobacterales > Erwiniaceae > Pantoea > Pantoea sp. F_5. The sequence continues at coordinate 25,392 of NZ_VWUO01000030.1, read as the reverse complement.
AGCGACCTGATCGTTAAACCAGCTGTGAAGGCGTAAGGGGATAGCAATGGAATTAGTATTGAAAGACGCGCAGAGCGCGCTGACTGTTTCCGAAACTACCTTCGGTCGTGATTTCAACGAAGCGCTGGTTCACCAGGTTGTTGTTGCTTACGCATCTGGCGCCCGCCAGGGTACTCGCGCGCAGAAAACCCGCGCCGAAGTAACCGGTTCAGGCAAAAAGCCATGGCGTCAAAAAGGCACCGGCCGTGCGCGTGCAGGTTCTGTAAAGAGCCCAATCTGGCGTTCAGGTGGCGTGACCTTTGCTGCGAAGCCGCAGGACCACAGTCAAAAAGTTAACAAAAAGATGTACCGCGGCGCGCTGAAAAGCATCCTGTCCGAACTGGTACGTCAGGACCGTCTGATCGTTGTCGAATCATTTGCTGTAGAAGCGCCGAAAACCAAGCTGCTGGTACAGAAACTGAAAGACATGGCGCTGGAAGACGTGCTGATCATCACCGGTGAACTGGATGAGAATCTGTTCCTGGCTGCGCGTAACCTGTACAAGGTTGACGTGCGTGATGCATCTGGTATCGACCCAGTTAGCCTGATCGCCTTCGACAAAGTCGTTATGACTGCTGATGCAGTTAAGCAAGTTGAGGAGATGCTGGCATGATCCGTGAAGAACGTCTGCTGAAAGTACTGCGCGCGCCGCACGTATCTGAAAAAGCATCTAGCGCGATGGAAAAAACCAATACCATCGTTCTCAAAGTTGCTAATGACGCGACCAAAGCAGAAATCGTTGCTGCTGTTGAGAAACTGTTCGAAGTAGAAGTTAAAGACGTAAACACCCTGGTAGTTAAGGGCAAAGTTAAGCGTCAAGGACAGCGTATCGGTCGTCGTAGCGACTGGAAAAAAGCTTACGTCACCCTGAAAGAAGGCCAGAATCTGGACTTCGCTGGCGGCGCTGAGTAAGTCGGAGGAGAAAGACAATGGCAGTTGTTAAATGTAAACCGACATCTCCGGGTCGTCGCCATGTAGTTAAAGTGGTAAACGCGGAGCTGCACAAGGGCAAACCATTTGCCCCGCTGGTAGAAAAAAACAGCAAATCCGGTGGCCGTAACAACAATGGTCGTATCACTACCCGTCATATCGGTGGTGGTCACAAGCAGGCTTACCGTATTGTTGACTTCAAACGCAACAAAGATGGTATCCCGGCAACCGTTGAACGTCTTGAGTACGATCCGAACCGCTCTGCGAACATCGCACTGGTTCTGTACAAAGATGGCGAGCGCCGTTACATCCTGGCCCCTAAAGGCCTGAAAGCCGGCGACCAGATCCAATCTGGCGTTGATGCTGCGATCAAAGCAGGTAACACACTGCCGATGCGTAACATCCCGGTGGGTTCAACCGTGCATAACGTAGAAATGAAACCAGGCAAGGGCGGTCAGATTGCTCGCTCAGCCGGTGCTTACGTGCAGATCGTTGCGCGTGAAGGTTCTTACGTTACCCTGCGTCTGCGTTCAGGTGAAATGCGTAAAGTCGAGTCAGACTGCCGCGCAACACTGGGCGAAGTCGGCAACGCTGAGCATATGCTGCGCGTTCTGGGTAAAGCAGGTGCAGCCCGTTGGCGTGGTGTTCGTCCGACCGTTCGTGGTACCGCGATGAACCCAGTTGATCACCCGCACGGTGGTGGTGAAGGTCGTAACTTTGGTAAGCACCCGGTTTCTCCGTGGGGCGTTCAGACCAAAGGTAAGAAGACCCGTAGCAACAAGCGTACCGATAAATTTATCGTACGTCGCCGTAGCAAATAATATTAGAGGATAAGCCATGCCACGTTCTCTCAAGAAAGGTCCTTTTATTGACCTGCACTTGCTGAAGAAGGTAGAGAAAGCGGTGGAAAGCGGTGACAAGAAGCCTTTGCGCACTTGGTCCCGTCGTTCAACGATCTTTCCTAACATGATCGGTTTGACCATCGCTGTCCATAATGGTCGTCAGCACGTTCCTGTCTTTGTTTCCGACGAAATGGTTGGTCACAAACTGGGTGAATTCGCGCCGACACGTACTTATCGCGGTCACGCGGCTGATAAAAAAGCCAAGAAGAAATAAGTAGGAGGAAGAGATGGAAACTTTAGCTCAACATCGCCACGCTCGTTCTTCTGCTCAGAAGGTTCGCCTTGTTGCTGACCTGATTCGCGGTAAGAAAGTGTCGCAGGCACTGGACATTTTGACCTACACCAATAAAAAAGCGGCTGTACTGGTCAAGAAAGTTCTGGAATCTGCCATTGCTAACGCCGAACACAACGATGGCGCTGATATCGACGATCTGAAAATCACGAAAATTTTCGTTGATGAAGGTCCGACCATGAAACGCATTATGCCGCGTGCCAAAGGTCGTGCAGATCGCATCCTGAAGCGCACCAGCCACATTACTGTGGTTGTGTCCGATCGCTGAGACTCTGGAGACTAGCAATGGGTCAGAAAGTACATCCTAATGGTATTCGCCTGGGTATTGTAAAACCATGGAACTCTACCTGGTTTGCGAACACCAACGAATTCGCTGACAACCTGGACAGCGATTTTAAAGTACGTCAGTTCCTGACTAAAGAACTGGCTAAAGCATCTGTCTCTCGTATCGTTATCGAGCGTCCAGCGAAGAGCATCCGTGTGACTATTCACACCGCTCGTCCGGGCATCGTGATCGGTAAGAAAGGCGAAGATGTAGAAAAACTGCGCACGGTCGTCGCGAAAATCGCTGGCGTTCCTGCACAGATCAATATCGCCGAAGTCCGCAAGCCGGAACTGGACGCGAAACTGGTAGCTGACAGCATCACTTCACAGCTGGAGCGTCGTGTGATGTTCCGTCGTGCTATGAAGCGTGCAGTTCAGAACGCCATGCGTCTTGGCGCGAAGGGTATTAAAGTTGAAGTTAGCGGCCGTCTGGGTGGCGCTGAGATCGCACGTACCGAATGGTACCGTGAAGGTCGCGTGCCATTGCACACTCTGCGTGCTGACATTGACTACAACACCTCTGAAGCGCACACCACTTATGGTGTAATCGGCGTTAAGGTATGGATCTTCAAAGGTGAGATCCTGGGTGGTATGGCTGCTGTTGAACAACCGGAACCGGCTGCTCAACCTAAAAAGCAGCAGCGTAAAGGCCGTAAGTAAGGAGAGTCGCTGATGTTACAACCAAAGCGTACAAAATTCCGTAAGGTGCACAAAGGCCGCAACCGCGGTCTGGCGCAGGGTACGGATGTTAGCTTCGGTACTTTCGGTCTGAAAGCTGTTGGCCGTGGTCGTCTGACTGCTCGTCAGATCGAAGCAGCACGTCGTGCTATGACCCGTGCAGTTAAGCGTCAAGGTAAGATCTGGATCCGAGTATTCCCGGACAAACCGATCACCGAGAAGCCGCTGGAAGTGCGTATGGGTAAAGGTAAGGGTAACGTAGAGTATTGGGTTGCCCTGATCCAGCCTGGTAAAGTCCTGTATGAAATGGACGGCGTACCAGAAGAGCTGGCCCGTGAAGCATTCAAGCTGGCAGCAGCAAAACTGCCTATCAAAACCACCTTTGTAACTAAGACGGTGATGTAATGAAAGCAACTGAGCTGCGTGAAAAAAGCGTTGAAGAGCTGAACACTGAGCTGCTTAATCTGCTGCGTGAGCAATTTAACCTGCGCATGCAGGCAGCATCTGGCCAACTGCAGCAGACTCATCTGCTGAAACAGGTTCGCCGTGATGTTGCACGCGTTAAGACTTTACTGACTGAGAAGGCGGGTTCGTAATGACCGATAAAATCCGTACTCTGCAGGGTCGTGTAGTAAGTGACAAAATGCAGAAATCTGCAGTTGTTGCTATCGAACGTTTCGTGAAACACCCGATCTATGGCAAATTCATCAAACGTACGACCAAGCTGCACATCCATGACGAGAACAATGAATGTGGAATTGGTGACGTGGTAGAAATCCGCGAATGCCGTCCACTGTCCAAGACTAAATCCTGGACCCTGGTTCGCGTAATCGAGAAAGCGGTTCTGTAATAAGAATTGTTTTTTCTGAGGAAACCCTCTGCTTCGGCAGGGGGTTTTTTTTTGCCTTTTATTCTGACTTGATCCATTTGTGCCTGTGGCAGGACAGATTTGATGGTGCTCACAAATTGAGGGAGTGGCGAGGATTAAGCTGCGACTCTTCAGGCGATGTTGCCTGAATGCTCCAGTCTGTAGAGGCCGGAGTTATCATAACTGTACAAGGAAATGTGCCGTGAAAATGGAGAATCATGATCGTTTACGCCGGTCACTGTTAAAACTGCCACTGTTAGCTGCGTTACCTGCTATTAGCTCTGCCAAAAGCCTGCCGCTATTATCGGGTAGCACACACTCACAACCAACAGGCAATAGCATGGAACGAACGTTATTACTAAAGAACGCTGAATGCGTGGTCTGCATGGATGCCGATCGTCGGGAAATACGTAACGCCAGTATTCTGATTAAAGGAAACCAGATCGTTGCGGTCGGAGAAGCAGGATCGTTACCTGATAGCGCTGACGAGATTATTGATCTTCAGGGACATATTGTTATACCTGGCCTGATTAATACTCACCACCACATGTATCAGAGCCTGACACGGGCTATTCCTGCGGTACAAAACGGTGAACTGTTCAACTGGCTTACCCACCTCTACCCACTGTGGCAGAACCTGACGCCTGAGATGATTCATATCTCAACGCAGATTTCGATGGCCGAGTTAATGCTCTCCGGTTGCACCACCACCAGTGACCATCTCTATGTCTATCCTAACGGCTGTAAGCTTGACGACAGCATTGAGGCTGCAGCGTTGATGGGCATGCGATTCCATGCCAGCCGGGGCAGCATGAGTGTGGGCAAATCCCTCGGTGGCCTGCCGCCCGATTCGCTGGTTGAGAATGAAGCCGCCATCCTCAAGGATACGCAGCGTGTAATTGAGCGCTATCACGATGACAGCCACGGCTCGATGTTACGTATCGTGGTGGCACCATGTTCACCGTTCTCGGTCAGCCGTGAACTGATGAAGCAATCCGCTGCACTGGCCCGCAGCTTCAACGTCTCAATGCATACTCATCTGGCAGAGAACGACAGCGATATCCGTTATAGCCGCGAGAAGTTCAACATGACGCCAGCACAGTACGTTGAAGACCTCGGCTGGGTAGGACCGGATGTCTGGCATGCACACTGCGTTAAACTGGATCAGCATGGTATGGAGCTATTTGCACGCACCGGAACCGGCGTTGCACACTGTCCCTGTTCAAACATGCGTCTCGGTTCGGGCATTGCACCAATACGCCACATGTGCGATGCCGGTGTCCATGTCGGTATGGGCGTAGATGGATCTGCCTCCAATGACAGCTCAGACATGATAGCGGAGGTACGTCAGGCGATGCTGTTGCAACGCGTGGGTTTCGGCCCGGATGCGATGACGGCACGTCAGGCTCTGGAGTTGGCGACGCTGGGTGGAGCAAAAGTGCTGAATCGCGACGACGTGGGCACCATTGCGCCGGGCATGATGGCTGATCTGGCCATCTTTGATCTGAATCGCCTTGGTCTTGCCGGGGCAGGGCATGATCCCGTCGCCGCTCTGGTGTTCTGTAATCCGGGTCAGGTCGCTTACAGCATCATCAACGGAAAAGTCAGGGTGCGTGACGGACAACTGGCCGGAATTGAACTGCCAGCCGTGCTGCATCAGCATAACCAACTGGCCAGAAAACTGGTCAGTTGAGTCAGAAGGGCACTTTATTAGGGAGGCGACGAAAAATAAGGCAGATTACATTTGCTACTGTTCGCACTATTCCCTAGAATACGCCCTCCCTGTCATCAGGGAAAATCAGCGGCTCGATTGAGAGCCGTTTATTTTTTCTACCCATCTGTGAGAACCGGTGTTACAATGCCGCGCCCTCAATTATGGGGCTTTCTAACGACCTGAGGTTTAGGTCCCGAAGTAGTAGTTGACATTAGCGGAGCACTAAAATGATCCAAGAACAGACTATGCTGAACGTCGCCGACAACTCCGGTGCACGTCGCGTAATGTGTATCAAGGTTCTGGGTGGCTCGCACCGTCGCTACGCAGGCGTCGGTGACATCATCAAAGTTACCATCAAGGAAGCAATTCCGCGTGGTAAAGTCAAAAAAGGTGATGTCCTGAAGGCGGTAGTGGTGCGCACCAGGAAGGGTGTTCGTCGCCCGGACGGTTCTGTCATTCGCTTCGATGGTAATGCATGCGTTATTCTGAACAATAACAGTGAGCAGCCTATCGGTACGCGTATTTTTGGGCCGGTAACTCGTGAACTTCGTACTGAAAAGTTCATGAAAATTATCTCTCTGGCACCAGAAGTACTCTAAGGAGCGAACAATGGCAGCTAAAATCCGTCGTAACGACGAAGTTATCGTGTTAACCGGTAAAGATAAAGGTAAGCGCGGTAAAGTTAAGAATGTCCTGTCTTCTGGTAAGGTCATCGTTGAAGGTATCAACCTGGTTAAGAAACATCAGAAGCCGGTTCCGGCTCTGAACCAACCAGGTGGCATCGTTGAAAAAGAAGCTGCTATTCAGGTTTCTAACGTTGCACTGTTCAACGCGGCAACTGGTAAGGCTGACCGTGTAGGCTTTAGATTCGAAGACGGCAAAAAAGTCCGTTTCTTCAAGTCTAACAGCGAAACTATCAAGTAATTTGGAGTAGTACGATGGCGAAACTGCATGATTACTACAAAGACGAAGTAGTCCAGAAACTCATGACAGAGTTTGGCTACAATTCTGTCATGCAAGTCCCTCGGGTCGAGAAGATCACCCTGAACATGGGTGTTGGTGAAGCGATCGCTGACAAGAAGCTGCTGGATAACGCAGCAGCAGACCTGGCAGCAATCTCCGGTCAAAAACCGCTGGTCACCAAAGCACGCAAATCAGTTGCAGGCTTCAAAATCCGTCAGGGCTATCCGATCGGCTGTAAAGTAACTCTGCGTGGCGAGCGCATGTGGGAGTTCTTTGAGCGTCTGGTCACCATTGCAGTTCCACGTATCCGTGACTTCCGTGGCTTGTCCGCTAAGTCATTTGATGGTCGTGGCAACTACAGCATGGGTGTACGTGAGCAGATCATCTTCCCAGAAATCGACTACGACAAAGTCGATCGCGTTCGTGGTTTGGATATCACCATTACCACTACTGCGAAATCTGATGATGAAGGCCGTGCTCTGCTGGCTGCCTTTGACTTCCCGTTCCGTAAGTAAGGTAGGGTTACTTAATGGCTAAGCAATCTATGAAAGCGCGCGAAGTTAAGCGTGCAAAATTAGCAGACAAATTCTTCGCTAAACGCGCTGAACTGAAAGCGATCATCTCTGATGTGAACGCTTCCGACGAAGACCGTTGGGATGCTGTTCTGAAGCTGCAGAGTCTGCCGCGTGATTCCAGCCCTTCACGTCAGCGTAACCGCTGCCGTCAAACAGGTCGTCCGCACGGTTTCCTGCGGAAGTTTGGGTTGAGCCGTATCAAGGTCCGCGAAGCCGCCATGCGCGGTGAAATTCCGGGTCTGAAAAAGGCTAGCTGGTAATTGTCACCAATTGAATCACGGGAGTAACACAGATGAGCATGCAAGATCCGATCGCGGATATGCTGACCCGTATCCGTAACGGTCAGGCCGCGAACAAAGTTGCGGTCACCATGCCTTCCTCCAAGCTGAAATTGGCAATTGCCAACGTTCTGAAGGAAGAAGGATATATTGAAGATTTCAAAATCGAAGGCGACATCAAGCTGGAACTGGAACTGACTCTTAAGTATTTCCAGGGCAAAGCTGTTGTAGAAAGCATTCAGCGAGTAAGCCGTCCTGGCCTGCGCATCTATAAGAAAAAAGATGAGCTGCCAAAGGTAATGGCTGGTATGGGCATCGCTGTAGTTTCTACATCCAAAGGTGTCATGACTGATCGTGCAGCGCGCCAGGCAGGTCTTGGTGGCGAAATTATCTGCTACGTAGCGTAATCGGAGGATACATATGTCTCGTGTTGCTAAAGCACCTGTCGTTGTTCCTGCCGGCGTAGAGGTAAAACTCGACGGTCAGGTAATTTCGATTAAAGGTAAAAACGGCGAGCTGACTCGTACTATCAATGATGCTGTTGAAATTAAGCATGCTGACAACGCTCTGACTTTCGCTCCGCGCGAAGGTTTCGTTGACGGCTGGGCGCAGGCGGGTACTTCTCGCGCGCTGCTGAACGCAATGGTTATCGGTGTTACCGAAGGCTTCACTAAGAAGCTGCAGCTGGTTGGTGTAGGTTATCGTGCAGCCGTTAAAGGCGACGTGGTAAACCTGTCTCTGGGCTTTTCTCATCCAGTCGATCACCAGCTGCCCGCGGGTATCACTGCAGAATGTCCAACTCAGACTGAGATCGTGCTGAAAGGCGCTGATAAACAGCTGATTGGTCAGGTTGCTGCGGACCTGCGCGCCTACCGTCGTCCTGAGCCTTATAAAGGCAAGGGTGTCCGTTACGCCGACGAAGTCGTGCGTACCAAAGAGGCTAAGAAGAAGTAAGGTAACACTATGGATAAGAAATCTGCTCGTATCCGTCGTGCGACCCGTGCACGTCGCAAGCTCAAAGAGCTGGGTGCTACTCGCCTGGTGGTACATCGTACCCCGCGTCATATTTACGCACAGGTAATCGCCCCGAACGGTTCCGAAGTTCTGGTCGCTGCTTCTACTGTAGAAAAAGCTATCACTGAACAACTGAAGTATACCGGTAATAAAGAAGCCGCAGCTGCAGTAGGTAAAGCTATTGCAGAACGCGCAATCGAAAAAGGCATCACTGGTGTTTCTTTCGACCGTTCCGGTTTCCAATATCATGGTCGCGTCCAGGCACTGGCAGATGCTGCCCGTGAAGCTGGCCTTCAGTTCTAAGGTAGAGGTCTAAGATGGCACACATCGAGAAACAAGCTGGCGAACTGCAGGAAAAACTGATCGCGGTAAACCGTGTTTCTAAAACTGTTAAAGGTGGTCGTATCTTCTCCTTCACAGCACTGACTGTGGTAGGCGATGGTAATGGTCGCGTAGGTTTTGGTTACGGTAAAGCGCGTGAAGTTCCAGCAGCAATCCAGAAAGCGATGGAGAAAGCCCGTCGCAACATGGTTAACGTCGCGCTGACCAACGGCACCCTGCAGCACCCTGTTAAAGGTGCACACACGGGTTCCCGCGTGTTCATGCAGCCGGCTTCAGAAGGTACCGGTATCATCGCCGGTGGTGCAATGCGCGCCGTTCTGGAAGTCGCTGGAGTTCATAACGTACTGGCAAAAGCCTATGGTTCTACTAACCCGATTAACGTGGTTCGTGCAACTATCGACGGCCTGGGCAATATGAAATCTCCGGAAATGGTCGCTGCTAAGCGTGGTAAATCCGTTGAAGAAATTCTGGGGTAATCACGATGGCTAAGACTATTAAAATCACTCAAACCCGTAGTTCAATCGGCCGCTTGCCTAAGCATAAAGCCACTCTGGTTGGCCTGGGTCTGCGTCGTATTGGCCACACCGTTGAGCGTGAAGACACGCCTGCAGTACGCGGTATGGTTAACGCGGTTTACTATATGGTTAAAGTGGAGGAGTAAGAGATGCGTTTAAATACTCTGTCTCCGGCCGAAGGGTCTAAGCACGCTACCAAGCGTCTGGGTCGTGGTATTGGTTCTGGCCTCGGAAAAACCGGTGGTCGTGGTCACAAAGGTCAGAACTCACGTTCTGGCGGTGGCGTACGTCGCGGTTTCGAAGGTGGTCAGATGCCTCTGTACCGTCGTCTGCCGAAGTTCGGTTTCACCTCTCGCAAAGCAATGATCACTACAGAGATTCGTCTGTCTGATCTGGCGAAAGTTGAAGGCGGTATCGTCGACCTGAACGCGCTGAAAGCAGCCAACATTGTCGGTGTTCAGATTGAATTCGTTAAAGTAATTCTGTCTGGTGAAGTATCTACACCGGTAACGATTCGCGGACTGCGTGTCACCAAAGGTGCTCGTGCTGCAATCGAAGCTGCTGGCGGTAAAATCGAGGAATAAGTAGCAGATGGCTAAACAACCGGGATTAGATTTTCAAAGTGCCAAAGGCGGCTTTGGTGAGCTGAAACGCAGACTGCTGTTTGTAATCGGCGCACTCATTGTCTTCCGCATTGGCTCTTTTATTCCAATCCCTGGTATTGATGCCACTGTACTTGCCAAACTGCTTGAGCAACAGCGTGGCACCATCATAGAAATGTTTAACATGTTCTCTGGTGGTGCTCTTAGCCGTGCTTCTATTTTCGCACTGGGTATCATGCCGTATATTTCGGCATCGATTATCATCCAGTTATTAACGGTGGTTCATCCAGCGTTAGCGGAAATTAAGAAAGAAGGGGAGGCTGGCCGTCGCAAGATTAGTCAGTACACCCGATACGGTACGTTGGTATTGGCCATATTTCAGTCTATCGGTATTGCTACCGGTCTGCCGAATATGCCAGGGATGCAAGGCCTGGTCATGAATCCAGGCTTTGCTTTCTACTTTACCGCTGTTGTGAGTCTGGTCTCAGGAACGATGTTCCTGATGTGGCTGGGCGAACAGATTACTGAACGTGGTATCGGTAACGGTATTTCGATCATTATCTTCGCAGGTATCGTTGCGGGTCTTCCGCCGGCCATTGGCCATACCATCGAGCAAGCGCGGCAAGGCGACCTGCACTTCCTTCTGTTGCTGTTGGTTGCAGTACTCGTATTCGCAGTGACCTTCTTTGTTATCTTCGTTGAACGTGGTCAGCGCCGCATCGTGGTGAACTACGCAAAACGTCAGCAGGGTCGTCGCGTTTACGCTGCACAGAGCACACATTTACCGTTGAAAGTGAATATGGCGGGTGTTATTCCAGCCATCTTTGCTTCCAGCATTATTCTGTTCCCGGCAACGATTGCATCGTGGTTTGGGGGCGGTACCGGTTGGAACTGGCTGACAACAATTTCGCTGTATTTGCAGCCAGGACAGCCGCTTTATGTGCTACTCTATGCGACTGCAATCATCTTCTTCTGTTTCTTCTATACGGCGTTGGTTTTCAACCCACGTGAAACAGCAGATAACCTGAAGAAGTCTGGTGCATTCGTACCGGGAATTCGTCCGGGAGAGCAAACGGCGAAGTATATTGATAAAGTGATGACGCGACTGACCTTAATCGGCGCGCTGTATATTACTTTTATCTGCCTTATCCCGGAGTTCATGCGTGATGCGATGAAGGTTCCCTTCTACTTTGGCGGTACTTCACTGCTCATCGTAGTTGTCGTCATCATGGACTTTATGGCTCAAGTGCAAACTCTGATGATGTCCAGTCAGTATGAGTCGGCACTGAAGAAAGCTAACCTGAAAGGCTACGGCCGTTAATTCAGTTGGTTGAGAAGTTACGGAGAGTAAAAATGAAAGTTCGTGCTTCCGTCAAGAGATTATGTCGTAACTGCAAAATCATTCGTCGCGACGGTGTCGTACGTGTGATCTGTAGCGCCGAGCCAAAGCATAAACAGCGCCAAGGCTGATTTTGTCACATATTTTTCTTGCAAAGTCGGGTTGAGCTGGCTAGATTAGCCAGCCAATCTTTTGTATGTCAGTACGTTTCCATTTGAGTATCCTGAAAACGGGCTTTTCAGCATGGGACGTGCTTGTTTAATTATAGGAGTGCATAGTGGCCCGTATAGCAGGCATTAACATTCCTGATCAGAAACATACCGTTATCGCATTAACTTCGATCTTCGGTATCGGTAAAACCCGTTCAAAAGCCATCTGCGCTTCAACGGGTATTGCTGAAAATGTTAAGATCAGTGAGCTGTCTGAAGAACAAATTGATCAGCTGCGTGATGCAGTTGCGAAATTCGTTGTAGAAGGTGATCTGCGCCGTGAAATCACCCTGAGCATCAAGCGTCTTATGGACCTTGGTTGCTACCGTGGTTTGCGCCATCGTCGTGGTCTTCCGGTTCGCGGTCAGCGTACTAAGACCAACGCACGTACCCGTAAGGGTCCGCGTAAACCGATCAAGAAATAATCGGGGTGAGTAAATAATGGCAAAGGCACCAGTTCGTGCACGCAAGCGTGTAAGAAAACAAGTCTCAGATGGCGTGGCTCATGTCCATGCTTCTTTTAACAACACCATCGTTACCATTACTGATCGCCAGGGTAACGCACTGGGTTGGGCAACCGCCGGTGGTTCCGGTTTCCGCGGTTCACGTAAATCCACTCCGTTTGCTGCTCAGGTCGCTGCAGAGCGCTGTGCAGAAGCGGTAAAAGATTACGGAATTAAGAACCTGGAAGTTATGGTAAAGGGTCCGGGTCCAGGTCGCGAATCTACGATTCGTGCTTTGAACGCCGCTGGTTTCCGCATCACTAATATTACTGATGTGACTCCGATCCCTCATAACGGTTGTCGTCCGCCGAAAAAACGTCGCGTATAACGCCCGTTTTTTTAGGATAGTTGGAGAAAGAAAATGGCAAGATATTTGGGTCCTAAGCTCAAGCTGAGCCGTCGTGAGGGCACTGACTTATTCCTTAAGTCTGGCGTTCGCGCGATTGATTCCAAGTGTAAGATTGAACAAGCCCCTGGTCAGCATGGTGCGCGTAAACCGCGTCTGTCTGATTACGGCGGTCAGTTACGTGAAAAGCAGAAAGTTCGTCGTATCTACGGCGTGCTGGAGCGTCAGTTCCGTAACTACTATAAAGAAGCAGCTCGTCTGAAAGGCAACACCGGTGAAAACCTGTTGGCTCTGCTGGAAGGTCGTCTGGACAACGTAGTTTATCGTATGGGCTTTGGTGCCACTCGTGCAGAAGCACGTCAGCTGGTAAGCCACAAGTCTGTTCTGGTAAATGGCCGCGTTGTTAACATCGCTTCTTATCAGGTATCTCCGAATGATGTCGTTAGCATCCGTGAGAAAGCCAAAAAGCAATCTCGCGTGAAGGCCGCTCTGGAGCTGGCTGAGCAGCGTGAAAAGCCAACCTGGCTGGAAGTTGATGCGACTAAGATGGAAGGTGTGTTCAAGCGTATTCCTGAACGTACCGATCTGTCTGCGGACATTAACGAACACCTGATCGTCGAGCTTTACTCCAAGTAAAGCTTAGTACCAAAGAGAGGACACAATGCAGGGTTCTGTGACAGAGTTTCTAAAACCGCGCCTGGTAGATATCGAGCAAGTGAGTTCGACGCACGCCAAGGTGACCCTTGAGCCTTTAGAGCGTGGCTTTGGCCATACTCTTGGTAACGCACTGCGCCGTATTCTGCTTTCATCCATGCCGGGTTGCGCGGTGACCGAGGTTGAAATTGATGGTGTACTTCATGAGTACAGCACCAAAGAGGGCGTACAGGAAGATATCCTGGAAATCCTGCTCAACCTGAAAGGGCTGGCGGTAAGAGTTCAGGGTAAAGATGAAGTTATTCTGACCCTGAATAAATCTGGCATTGGCCCTGTGACTGCAGCCGACATTACCCATGATGGTGATGTCGAAATCGTCAAGCCTCAGCATGTCATTTGCCATCTGACCGATGAGAACGCTGCTATCAGCATGCGTATCAAGGTTCAGCGTGGACGTGGCTATGTGCCGGCTTCTGCCCGAATTCATTCGGAAGAAGATGAGCGCCCAATCGGCCGCCTGTTAGTTGACGCTTGCTATAGCCCTGTAGACCGTATCGCCTACAATGTTGAAGCAGCGCGTGTAGAGCAGCGCACCGACCTGGACAAGCTGGTCATCGAAATGGAAACCAACGGTACAATCGATCCTGAAGAGGCGATTCGTCGTGCGGCAACCATTCTGGCAGAACAACTTGAAGCTTTCGTTGACTTACGTGATGTACGTCAGCCGGAAGTTAAAGAAGAGAAACCAGAATTCGATCCGATCCTGCTGCGCCCTGTTGACGATCTGGAATTGACTGTCCGCTCTGCTAACTGCCTTAAGGCAGAAGCTATCCACTACATCGGTGATCTGGTACAGCGTACCGAGGTTGAGCTGCTTAAAACGCCTAACCTTGGTAAAAAATCTCTTACTGAGATTAAAGATGTGCTGGCTTCGCGTGGTCTTTCTCTGGGCATGCGTCTCGAGAACTGGCCGCCAGCAAGCATTGCTGATGAATAATCAGATCACAGGTTAAGGTTTCACTGAGAAGGATAAGGTCATGCGCCATCGTAAGAGTGGTCGTCAACTGAACCGCAACAGCAGCCATCGTCAGGCTATGTTCCGCAACATGGCCGGTTCTCTGGTTCGTCATGAGATCATCAAAACGACTCTGCCGAAAGCCAAAGAACTGCGTCGCGTAGTTGAGCCGCTGATTACTCTTGCCAAGACCGACAGCGTAGCTAATCGTCGTCTGGCATTCGCCCGTACTCGTGATAACGAGATCGTGGCAAAACTGTTTAATGAGCTGGGCCCGCGTTTCGCGAGCCGTGCCGGTGGTTACACTCGTATTCTGAAGTGTGGCTTCCGTGCTGGTGACAACGCTCCGATGGCTTACATCGAGCTGGTTGATCGTCCAGAAGCTCAAGCAGAAGCAGCCGCAGAGTAATCTGTAGCAACGTAAAAAACCCGCTTCGGCGGGTTTTTTATTGCCTGAAATTTACTACCTTAGAAAGATGTCTTTCGTTCTCAAAGGAGCCAATTATGTGGCTGGTTGATGAACTTGCTGAACAGCACATTAAGGCAGCGCTGGAAAAGGGTGAGCTGAGCAATCTTCCGGGCTCAGGCAAGCCGTTACAGCTGGATGATGACAGTCATGTTCCTCCTGAATTAAGAGCGGGCTACCGGCTACTTAAAAATTCGGGCTTTCTGCCGCCGGAGCTGGCGTTAAGACGGGAGGCCATGGAAGTGAACGATCTTATTCGCCAGCTTGATCCTGCAGATCATCGCTATCAGGATCATTGTCATCGACTTCAGTTGCTGGAGCTGCGATTACGTCAGGCGGGTATGAGCACTGATTTTTTGCATAGTGATTATTCGACAGCCCTTCAGAATCACTTCAGCGAGGAGGAGTAGATGTTTCGCATCGGACAGTTAGCTAAACTTGCTGAGGTCACGCCAGACACCATCCGTTTTTATGAAAAACAGCAGATGATGGATCATGACGGTCGTACTGAAGGGGGATTTCGCCTTTACACCGATGCCGATCTTCAGCGTCTGAAATTCATCCGCTACGGTCGTAAACTGGGGTTTAGCCTTGAAGCCATCAGAGAACTACTTTCTATCCGGGTGGATCCTGCGCATCATACCTGTCAGGAATCGAAAGCGATCGTTGAAAAACGGCTAAGTGAAGTGGCTCAGATGATCGCGGAATTGGAAACGATGCAACGTTCTTTGCGTCACCTCTCGGACGCATGTTGTGGTGACAGTCACAGTAGCATTTCGTGCTCAATTCTTGAGGCGCTGGAGCGGGGAGAGACGTTGAGTAAATAAGCATCTTGTTATTTTGCAGCAAAGGAATAGAGTATCTGACCATCTCAACAGGAGGCGTTATGAGTAAATATCAGCACACTAAAGGGCAAATTCGCGATAACGCGATTCAGGCTTTGCTGCACGACCCGTTATTTCGACAACGTATTGAGCAGAAGCAAAAGGGTAAGGGCAGTTTTAAGCGGAAAGAGAAACATGGTAAGGGATCTGGATGGGAGGGCAGTGATAAGAAAGCGTCTTATCACTGCACTTCTGCTTTTTCAGTAAAGAAAACCGCCTTTAAGGCGGCTTGTTCACTATACCCGGTTGTTCTGCTGTTTCAGCAGATCGCGGATTTCGGTCAGTAAGACTTCTTCGTTTGACGGTTTAGCAACCGGCTTCTCCACTTCCTTTTTCTTGTACAGACGATTCATCAATTTAATCGCCATAAAGATCGCGAAAGCGATAATGACGAAATCAAAGATGGTCTGAAGGAAGATACCGTACTGCATAACAACAGCTGGCGCATCGCCTGTTGCAGGCTTAAGAACCCAGGCGAATGATTTGAAATCGACTCCGCCGATCAGCAGGCCTAATGGTGGCATGATGATATTAGCGACTAATGATGAAACGATTTTGCCGAATGCCGCACCGATGATGACACCCACGGCTAAATCCATTACATTGCCGCGCATTGCGAAATCACGAAACTCTTTGATTAAACTCATACTTATCTCCTTGCCCAAGCCAACGCCATAAAGTCTAACAAACCTCACTGTTTTTTCCATCAACACAGCCAATTAAGCAGCGGTTTTGCATGCTGTATGCGGAGTTAGCCTGTAAAAGCGGTATTTACAGGAAAAACGGACTCGGCTGAAAGAGACGTTCCACATCTGACACGAATTTCTTATCGGTCAGGAACATGATGACATGATCGCCTTGTTCAATACGCAGGTTATCGTTGGCAATCATCACATCATCACCACGAACGACTGCGCCAATAATGGTTCCTGGTGGCAGTTTGATGTCATCAATCGAACGACCTACAACGCGTGAAGTCGACTCGTCACCATGCGCTATCGCCTCGATCGCCTCTGCAATACCGCGTCGTAGTGATGAAACGCCCACGATATCCGCTTTGCGCACATGACCCAGCAGAGCCGAGATTGTGGCTTGCTGAGGGGAAATAGCGATATCAATGACGCTGCCCTGGACCAGATCGACGTAAGCGCGGCGCTGGATCAGCACCATTACCTTCTTCGCACCCATCTTTTTCGCCAGCATGGCAGACATGATGTTGGCTTCATCATCGTTGGTAACGGCGATAAACAGATCGACCTGCTCAACGTGTTCTTCAGCGAGCAGCTCCTGATCGGACGCATCGCCATAAAAAACTACCGTGTCATGCAGATGTTCTGCGAGTTCCGCTGCGCGCTGGGGATTACGTTCAATCAGCTTAACGCTGTAGTGCTTCTCAAGCCGCTGCGCCAGACCGAAACCGATGTTGCCGCCACCGACCAGCATAATCCGTTTATAAGGTTTCTCCAGCCGCTGCATTTCACTCATCACCGCACGAATGTTCTGGCTTGCTGCGATGAAAAAGACTTCATCGCCCGCTTCTACGATGGTTGAGCCCTGCGGACGAATAGGGCGGTCCTGACGGAATATCGCAGCTACACGCGTATCAATATGTGGCATATGCTCACGCATGATCGAGAGCGGATTTCCCACCAGCGGCCCGCCATAATAGGCTTTTACCACTGCCAGACTGACTTTTCCCTCAGCAAAGTTAACTACCTGCAATGCGCCAGGATACTGAATCAGCCGGTAGATATTATCGATTACCAGCTGCTCAGGTGAGATCAGATGATCGATAGGCACCGCTTCAGGTATAAACAATTTGTCTGCATCACGCAGATAGTCTGCCGCGCGGATACGGGCGATGCGATTCGGCGTATTGAAAAGCGAATAAGCAATCTGGCAGGCAATCATGTTGGTTTCATCCGAGTTGGTTACGGCTACCAGCATGTCGGCATCTTCCGCACCCGCCTCACGCAAAATTCGAGGATGTGAACCATGACCCTGAACAACGCGCAAATCGAACTTGTCCTGCAGATGACGCAGGCGCGAAGAGTCAGTATCGACCACCGTAATGTCGTTGTTTTCACCTACCAGATTTTCTGCCAGGGTTCCGCCAACCTGTCCTGCACCCAGAATGATTATTTTCATCGCTTATCAATACTCATCTCAATTTGTGCCCGATTTCTTTATCAGCTTAGCGTAGAAGAAACCATCACCGCCTTCTGCTTGCGGGAAGACCTGCAACCCGTTCGCGGGCGCATCCCGCAGCGGTTCCGCCCGGGCATCGTGCTGGCGTTGCAGGAACGCCTCTATCTGCTGATGATTCTCTTCTGGCAGGATAGAGCAGGTGGCATAAATCAGCGTACCGCCGGGTTTCAGGTGCGGCCAGATGGCATCAAGAATTTCACTCTGAAGTTTTGCCAGCTCAGCGATATCGCGATCGCGGCGCAGCCACTTAATATCAGGATGGCGTCGGATCACACCGGTCGCAGAGCAGGGCGCATCCAGAAGAATACGATCAAACTGACGTTCACCACACCACTGTTGCGGCGTCCGTCCATCACCCTGTTTCACTTGCGCTTTTAAACCCAGCCGCTGCAGATTCTCATCAACACGTTTAAGGCGCTGCGCATCCACATCAACGGCAAGCACCTGGGCTTCCGGCGCGATTTCAAGGATGTGGGTCGTTTTACCGCCAGGAGCCGCACATAAATCCAGAATCTGTTCGCCATTTTGCGGTTCAAGCAGTAAAGCACAGCGCTGAGCGGATAAATCCTGCACCGTCACCCAACCCTGGTCGAAGCCGGGTAACTGACTGACCGGGGCAGGCGCGTCAAGCCGCAGCGCATCCGGCACATCGTCAGCAGGCTGGGCATTCCTGCCACTTTCGACCAGCAAGGCCAGCCACGCATCACGCTCCTGATGCTGACGGTTAACCCGCAGCCACATCGGCGGACGCAGATTATTGGCTTCGACGATATGCTCCCACTGTTCCGGCCAGGCGTGCTGCAATCGCTTAAGCAGCCAGCCCGGATGCAGATAACGCTGCGGGCCATCCTGAATGCTGGCGAGCAGCTCTTCCCGCTGGCGCTGAAACTGGCGTAATACCCCATTTAATAAGCCTTTCAGGCTGGCACGCTTCAGGACTTCGGCGCCCGCGACGGTTTCTGCCAGTACGGCATGGGCAGGCACTCGGGTATATTCCAACTGATAAAGCCCGACCATAATCAGATAGTGCAGAACCCGCTGTTTGCCGGTCAGTGGACGCTCCATCAGTTTGCCAATCAGCGCTTCCAGCTGCGGCAATGTGCGCAATACGCCAAAACAAATTTCCTGCACTAACGCGCTATCTTTGTCAGAGAGTTTTTTCTGGGCGGCGGGGAGTGCCGTATTCAGGGATTCGCCCTTGTCGACCACACGCTTAATAAGTAGAGCGGAGAGGCTTCGCAGGTTGATTAATTTAGTCATAGGGTTTTGTCATCAAACAAAAGGCCCGGTGAGTGACCGGGCCTGGAAGTCAGTCCAGAAGGGTTCCAGGTTCAAACCATTCCCGGCGCGAGTTGAGAAGATCCTGAGCCGACATCGGTTTTTTACCGGCGGGCTGTAACTGCAGCAGATTCAGTACACCCTGAGCCGTCGCCACCTGTATGCCATGCTTATCCGCACTGATAATTTCACCCGGTGAACGATCGCGGTGAGGCAGAACGCTTGCCTGCCAGACTTTTACCGGTTGACCGTCAATGGTGAAAAAGCTCATCGGCCACGGGTTAAACGCGCGAATACAGCGTTCGAGCTGTTCTGCAGAGAGTGTCCAGTCAAGACGCGCCTCCTCTTTACTGAGCTTCTCAGCATAGTTGGCCAGGGTCTCATCCTGTTTTTCAGGTGAAGCCTGCTGTGTACTCAGTAAGGTCAGCGTATCCAGCAGCCCCTGAGGTCCAAGTTGTGCCAGCTTGTCATAGAGGGTTGCACTGGTATCTTCAGCGGTAATCGGACAAGCGAGCTTATGCAGCATATCGCCTGTATCCAGACCGACGTCCATCTGCATGATGGTCACGCCGGTTTCACTGTCGCCAGCCCAGAGCGCACGTTGAATGGGTGCGGCTCCACGCCAGCGTGGCAGCAGCGAACCATGAACGTTGATACAGCCGAGACGCGGCATATCCAGCACGGCCTTTGGCAGAATCAATCCATAGGCCACAACAACCATCACATCGGCCTTGAGGTCAGCAACCAGCTGCTGATTTTCTTCCGGTCGCAGTGATTCAGGCTGATAAACCGGAATGTCATTCGCCAGCGCCAGCGTTTTAACCGGACCTGGGGTGAGTTTGTTACCGCGACCCGCAGGACGGTCGGGTTGAGTGAATACGCCAATAACCTGATGTTCAGAAGCAAGCAGCGCGTCAAGATGACGCGCTGCAAAGTCAGGTGTGCCGGCAAAGATGATTTTTAGCGGGGCAGACACGTTTATCCCTTCTTAAGATCTCAGGAAGCCTGCGCGTTCTGACGCGCCAGTTTCTCTAACTTCGTTTTGATTCGCTGACGCTTCAGAGGCGACAGATAATCAATAAACAGTTTGCCTTCCAGATGATCGATCTCATGCTGGATGCAAATGGCCAATAGCTCGCTGGCTTCCAGCTCGAAACTTGTACCGTCGCGATCAAGTGCGCGGACTTTTACCCGCTCAGCACGTGGAACAAACGCGCGCTGTTCCGGAATAGAGAGGCAACCCTCTTCAATACCGGTTTCGCCACTTTTTTCCAGCAGCTCAGGGTTAATCAGGACTAAACGCTCTTCACGACTTTCAGAGACATCAATCACGATAATACGCTGATGAATATCGACCTGCGTCGCCGCAAGACCGATACCTTCTTCGGCATACATCGTCTCGAACATATCATCAACGATACGCTGAATGTCTGCGTTAACTTCTTTAACGGGCGCGGCGACTTTGCGAAGACGCTCGTCAGGGAAATGTAATACCTGCAAAACTGACATAAATATCCAGATCTGTATTCGGTTAAGAAAAGATTACTGCCTCATATTGTAGACTTTTCGAGGCCTGATTGACAGCATTGTACGGCAGGAAGCAAAGGCAATCAGGGAGCTGGGGATGGACAAAATAGGGCAGTATGTGCGGCTGGCTGCCGTCACCGGAATGACAGGGAAACGCTGGGTTGACGTGGCGCAGCAGACAGGTGCCGGACCAGCAGACGATGAGCAGCTTATCCGGCTTGGGTTAGACGCCAGCCAGCGGCAGCAATACTATGAATTTAATGAAAAAAATATTGAGCATGTCTGTTCCTGGCTGGCGCAGAGCCCCGCTCATCATCTGATTACCGCTCTGGATGCAGCTTATCCAGCCCGCCTTAAAGAAACCAATCGTTTTCCGCCCCTGCTCTATATTGATGGCGATCCTGCCGTTCTCAGTACACCTCAGTTAGCAATTGTGGGAAGCCGGAACAGCTCTCACTATGGCCGTTACTGGTGCGACTGGTTTACCCAGCATTTAAGCGTGGGCGGATTGACCATCACCAGCGGACTGGCGCGGGGCATTGATGGCGTTGCGCATCAGGCCGCACTCAACGTGGGCGGTAAAACGGTGGCGGTGTTAGGAAGCGGATTGCAGCGTCTTTATCCCAAAAAACATACAGGCCTTGCCGCAGAGATCGTCGAGCAGGGCGGTGCTATCGTTTCTGAGTTTCCACTGACGACCATACCGCATCCCCTTAATTTTCCACGCAGAAATCGTATCATTAGCGGCCTGAGCCACGGAGTGCTGGTGATAGAAGCCTCGCTGAAAAGTGGTTCACTGGTGACGGCCCGTTATGCGCTGGAGCAAAATCGGAATGTCTATGCCTTACCTGGCGCGCTCGGCAACCCGTTAAGCGAAGGCGTAAACTGGCTGATTCAGCAGGGCGCGCTGCTGGTGGCTCATCCTAATAACATCGTAGAAGATCTGGCAAATGCACTTAACTGGCTACCCGTGGCTACGGCGGATGAAATTTATTCTGAGATGAGGGACGATGCTCCATTGCCATTTGCTGATGTGTTGGCTAACGTAGGAGATGATGTTACACCTGTTGACGTTGTCGCTGAACGTGCCGGCCAATCTGTGCCAGTTATCTCAGCTCAGTTGCTGGAACTGGAGTTAGCAGGATGGATCGCAGCTGTACCCGGCGGCTATGTCCGATTGAGGAGGGCATGCCATGTTCGACGTACTGATGTACTTGTTTGAGACATATATCCACAACGAAGCAGAAATGGGTGTTGATCAGGACAGATTGACAGACGACCTGACGGATGCCGGGTTCCATCGTGAAGATGTTTACAGTGCGCTGAACTGGTTAGAAAGACTGGCTGACTATCAGGAAGGACTGGTAGAACCAATTTTACTGACAAATGATCCGCTCTCAATGCGTATTTATACCGATGAAGAGAGCAAACGTTTAGATGCTGACAGCCGTGGTTTCCTGCTATTCCTGGAGCAGATTCAGGTGCTGAACCTGGAAACCCGTGAAATGGTCATCGAACGTATCATGGCGCTGGATACCTCTGAGTTTGACCTTGAGGATCTCAAATGGGTAGTGCTGATGGTGTTGTTCAACATCCCGGGATGTGAAAATGCCTATCAGCAGATGGAAGAACTGCTATTCGACGCCAATGAAGGTATGCTGCATTAAATTTCCTTTCATGCATTGATCGCTATGAGTAAAGCTGCACTCTTCACCGTGCGTAAACAGGATCCCTGCCCCGCTTGCGGGGCAGAACTGGTTATCCGCTCCGGTAAACACGGTCCTTTTCTGGGCTGCGCGAACTACCCGGCTTGTGATTACATTCGACCTTTAAAAGGTCAGGCCGATGGCCATGTGGTCAAAGTGCTGGAAGGCCACGCCTGTCCTGAATGCGGTGCGGATAAAGTGTTGCGGCAGGGACGTTTTGGCATGTTCATCGGCTGCAGCCTCTATCCGGAATGCGGATACACAGAAACCATCGATAAACCGGATGAAACCTTGCTGGCCTGTCCACAGTGTCATGAAGGCCGGTTAGTTCAGCGGCGTTCCCGTTATGGCAAAACGTTTCATTCCTGCGATCGTTATCCGGCCTGCCAGTTTGTCGTCAATCTGACACCCGTTGCCGGAATCTGTCCTTATTGTGAGTATCCGCTGTTAGTTGAGAAAAAAACGGCTCAGGGCGTTAAGCGCTTCTGCGCCAGTAAGAGTTGTGGCAAAGCCATCGCTGAAGAGAATTCATAGACCATGGAAAATCAACACCTCGCCGATTCACTTGAGACCTGTTTAGAGCATCTGAATCGTCAGGCGGTCATCGCCTATCCTACGGAAGCCGTATTTGGTCTGGGCTGTGACCCAGACAGTGAATCTGCCGTTATGGCGTTGCTGACGCTGAAACAGCGCCCGGTAGAGAAGGGGCTCATCCTGATTGCGGCTGATTACAGTCAGCTTGAGCCTTACATCTCGGCGCGCGAACTTTCTGTGCTCCAGCGGGAGCGAATGTTTGCCTGCTGGCCCGGACCGGTGACTTTTGTCGTACCCGTGCCGCCACAGACGCCTCGCTGGCTTACCGGACAGTTTGATTCACTGGCCATTCGCGTCAGTGACCATCCTGATGTTCAGGCCCTTTGCCGCGCGTTTGGCAAACCGCTGGTCTCGACCAGCGCAAACCTGTCAGGCCATTCTCCCTGCCGTACGGCTGAAGAAGTGAAGCAGCAGTTTGGTGAGCAGTTCCCGGTTTTGTGGGGTAAAACGGGTGGACGACTCAATCCTTCTGAAATCCGCGATGTCATCAGCGGCGAACTTATACGTCAGGGTTAATTCATGGATCACTTCGCCGTTTTTGGTAATCCGATCAGCCACAGTAAATCGCCGCTGATCCATCAGGCTTTCGCTGAGCAGACGGGCATTGAACATCGCTATGGTCGTATCTGTGCCCCGGTTGATGGTTTCCCTCAATCGCTTTCTGCTTTTTTCGAGCAGGGAGGTCGTGGTGCCAACGTGACGTTACCTTTCAAACAGCAGGCATGGGAATTTGCCGATCAGCTCAGCGAACGTGCAGCTCTGTCCGGTGCGGTAAACACCGTTAAAAAGCTCAGTAATGGGCAGATCCTGGGGGACAACACGGATGGTATCGGCTTGTTAAGCGATCTTGAACGGCTAAATATGATCAACGCTGGCGACAATGTCTTGCTGGTGGGAGCGGGCGGGGCCGCTCGCGGTGTCATTCTGCCGCTGCTTTCAGCAGGCGTGACGCTTACCGTTGTCAATCGTACCGCCGCGCGTGCTGAAGAGCTGGCGAACCTGTTTAGCGCGAGCGGGACTATCCGGGCATCTGGTTTTGAGCAGCTGGCGGATCAGCGCTTTGATCTGATCATCAACGCCACTTCAAGTGGTGTGAATGGAGAAACGCCTCCTTTACCTGCAGAGGTCATCCATTCTGAAGTGCGCTGCTACGACATGTTTTACCAAAGCGGGCTGACGCCTTTTTTACGCTGGTGTCAGGCGCAAGGGAGTGATCATCTGGCTGATGGACTGGGGATGCTGGTGGGTCAGGCTGCGCATGCTTTCTACATATGGCACGGTGTGATGCCGGAAATCACGCCCGTGATTGCTCAGCTTAAGCAGGCCATGCAGCCATGAATCAGGCGATACAGTTCCCGGATGAGGAATCCTATGACGCTGAACTGAACGCGGTCTGTTTTCCAGTAATGGTCAACGGCATGCGGCTGAACTGTGCAATCAGCCGTGAGTCTCTGGTTTCACGCTTTGGTGAAGGGGAGGCGATGGCGCTGTTTCAGCACCATCGCTGGGATCTGGAAGATGAGGCCGAAGCGGCCATTCGTCAGGATGATGTAGATAATCAGGGCTGGATCTGGTTATTTCCCGCCAGGTAATCATCTTTCCAGCCAACATA
This sequence comes from Pantoea sp. F_5, assembly GCF_008631595.1. NCBI lineage: Bacteria > Pseudomonadati > Pseudomonadota > Gammaproteobacteria > Enterobacterales > Erwiniaceae > Pantoea > Pantoea sp. F_5. Next base: position 1,015 of record NZ_VWUO01000030.1, on the reverse strand, counting down.
GTTATTAGCGGAATAGCGCAGACCTTCCTTCTCACTGTCATTCAGCGGCCTGACCTGCTTTACCGGGCTACCTAGGTAGAGATAGCCACTCTCCAGCCTTTTACCCGGCGGCACCAGACTTCCGGCACCAATCATTACCTCTTCTTCTACTATTACGCCATCCAGCAGAATCGATCCCATTCCGACCAGCACGCGATCGCCAATGGTACAGCCGTGTAGTATCGCTTTATGCCCGACGGTGACGTCCTCACCAATAATAAGAGGGAAGCCCTGGGGGTTGGCGGCTGATTTATGCGTGACGTGCAGAACACTGCCGTCCTGCACATTAGTACGGGCACCAATGCGGACCTGATTCACATCACCTCTGATCGCAACCAGCGGCCAGATGCTCACATCATCCTCCATAATCACATCACCGACGACAACACTGCTTGGATCGACCATAACGCGCTGGCCAGTTTGCGGGAAAAGATCTTTATAGGGACGTAGGGCGGAAGTCATCTTGTTCTCCTTTGTTCTGTTTTCGCTGCAGCCTGATGCCATTTTAGCCAGCTGACAAGCCAATTCTGACGCGGATCGCTGGCGATCTCACCAATCTGGATCATTTATAACCGTTCAGATAAAAGATCCTAAAAAAGGGTTGTGCTCCGAAACGGGATCCCTATAATGCGCCTCCATCGACACGGCACACCGGCAACGGGAAACGGGTTGAAGGTTCAGGAGACTGACCCGCCGGAGAAAAACTTCTGAAAAAGAGGTTGACTCTGCAGGAGGAAAGCGTAATATACGCCACCTCGCGACAGGACGCTAACGCACTGTTCGCACTGCTCTTTAACAATTTATCAGACAATCTGTGTGGGCACTCGCAGGATTGATATCAGCGTCTTTGGACGCAAAAAATATCAAAGCCTCACGAGTGAACACATAATGAAATTCATTATGACGTTTTACAGATGAGCATCGCTGAACTGGTTTCAGCAAATCAAACTTTAAATTGAAGAGTTTGATCATGGCT